>JAVBNZ010000012.1:0-61671 GCA_031551145.1 Desulfovibrionaceae bacterium
CCGGAACATTTTTGCGCGCATGCCGTCCGTGGGGGAAAATCCGGGCGGCTTTTGCGCGCGGCGGAGGAAGACTCCATGCCGAATGATCTGAACGATGCCTATCTCAACCGCATCAAAGCGTCCATGATCGACAGCTTTACCGATTTCATCTCCATTGCGGGGACGGATCGCCGGATTATCTATTTCAACCCCGCCGCCTATAAAATGATGGGCTACGGCCCGGACGAACGCCCGGAAATCCTCGGCACCGCCGAACTGCATGCCGAGGGTTTTGACGAGTTCGCCAAAGAAGTCATCCAGCCTTCGGTCTTCAAAAACGGCTCCTGGACGGGCGTCAGTGCCATACGGCACAAAGACGGCAGCACGATTGTCGTTGAAATGACGGTTTTCCCCCTCTACAGCCCGGAAGGGGAGGAATGGGGCACGGTTGCCGTCATGCGCGACGTCAACGAAATGACCAAGATGAACCGGCGCCTGCAAAAGAGCACGGAACTGTTCCAGAAGGTGCTCGACTCCGCAAAGATAGGCATCGTGCTCATCAACATGGAAAGCAACACCATAGAGATGGTGAACAAGTTCACTGAAGAGCTGCTGCAGATAGACGCCGCAGAAGTGTTGGGGAAAAAATGCTACAATGTGCTCTGCCGCAGCAAGCCGGAGCTGTGCCCGCACATCAATGAACGCGACAAGCAGATATTGCTTGCCGAACGCTATATTACGCGCAAGGACGGCAGCACTCTGCCCATCATCAAGACAGGCACCTGGATCACTTTGGACGATAAAGAATACCTGGTGGACACCTTTGTGGACATCAGCATCCAGAAGGAGTTGGAAAAGAACCTCCAGGACGCGAAAATCGCGGCTGAAGCCGCGAACCGCTCCAAAAGCGAGTTTCTCTCCCGCATGAGCCACGAAATGCGCACACCGCTCAACGCCGTGATCGGCATGACCCGGATTGCCGAAAAAACGAACGACGTGCAGCGCCTTTTGGAATGCATCAACACCATCCGCCTGTCTTCCAACCATCTGTTGAGCCTGATCAACGACGTGCTCGACCTGTCGAAGATCGAGGAAGGCAAGCTGGAACTCAACCTCGAAGCGTTTTCCCTTGCCGCTATGGTCTGGAAGATTGTCCCGCTGATCGAACAGAAGCTGGAGGAAAAACGGATCGACTTTCGCCTGCGCGTGGACGAAAAACTGCCGGAATACCTGCACGGCGATGCCCTGCGCCTGTCGCAGGTACTGCTGAACTTTTTGTCCAACGCCGTGAAATTCACGCCGGAAAACGCTGCCGTCAGTATGGACGTTCTCATGCGGGAACGGCGCGCGCACGAGGTGGACATCTCCTTCTCCGTGGCTGACGCGGGCATAGGCATGACGCCGGAACAACTCGGCCGGCTCTTCAAGCCCTTCACCCAGGCCGACGGCTCCATCAGCGGCAAATACGGCGGCACGGGTCTGGGCCTGGTGATCAGCAGGCGCATCGTCAACCTCATGGGCTCGGACATTGCCGTGGAGTCCGCGCCGGGCGAGGGCACCTCGTTTTCCTTCACCCTCACCCTGCCGATTGCGGACGACCTCGCCCCCGAACTCGGAGAAGCCGCGGGGGAAGACGCCGTCGCAATCCTCAAGGGCAAAAAAGTCCTGCTCGTGGATGATGTGGATTTGAACCGCATGATCGCCGTGGAGTTGCTTGCGGAAACCGGGCTCGTGTTCGATGAGGCCGCGAACGGCCGCGAAGCCGTGGAAAAAGCCACGCGTTCGCTCTACGATTTTATTTTCATGGACATTCAGATGCCGGAAATGGACGGCTACGAAGCCACCCGAAACATACGCGGGGCGAAAAAACCCTATTGCGACACGCCCATCATCGCCATGAGCGCCAACGTGTTCAAGGAGGATGTGGAGCGCAGTCTGGCCGAAGGTATGAACGCCCATACCGGCAAGCCCCTGGATGTGGAAAAGCTCCTCTCGATCATGGCCGGAATTCTGAGAAAACCCGGCGCCGCACCGAAGGCCGCCGGGTACGCGGCCGCCTTTACGGCGGACGGGGAAGCCCTGGCCCGGAACGCGAACTATTTCGATTACGCCGCCGCGCTCGCGCTCCACAGCGGCGACGCTTCCGCCCTGGCTTCTCTCTGCGCCGGGTTTATCGGCGGGGATCACTGGGAAAAACTTCACCTGGCCCTGGAATTCAGAGAATACGACAAGGCGGAGGAAGTCATCGACCTTTTGATCCGGAAATCCCGTGAACTCGTTTTGCCCGCTCTGGCCGCCTATGCAGGCAACGTTAAGGAAAACATAGAGAAAAAAGACTATGATTATGCCGTGATGTATGCCAACGACCTGGGGCGGTGCTGGGAAAAAACCCGCGAGGTTCTGAACGGTCTGCTCCAAACGCGTGTGAACTGAAATCCGCCGTCCCGCGTATGGGCATGGGGCGCCCGTATCCGCCGGCGCATATCTTTTTCGGAAGGATGCCATGTACAAGGAATATCAAACCCGTCTGCGCGTTATTCTCGACGCCGCCCTGGCCGCTGTTGCGCCGGACGGAGCTCTCGCGCGCCACGTACAGCTGCGGGGCGCGACGCTCTCCGTCGACGGGGAGGACTACAACCTGCGGGGGCGCCGCCTGCTCGTGCTCGGCGCCGGCAAAGGGGCCGCGCCCATGGCCGCCGCCCTGGAAAAACTGCTGGGCCCGCGCATCAGCGAAGGGCACATCATCGTCAAGGAAGGGCACGGCCTGCCGCTGGAGCGCATACGCCTGAGCGAGGCCGGCCACCCCGTGCCCGACGCGCGGGGCGAAAGCGCGGCCCACGATCTCCTGTGCCTGGCGCACAGCGCCGGCAGGGACGATCTCGTCCTCTGCCTCTTCACCGGCGGGGCCAGCGCCCTCACTCCGGCCCTGGCCGGGGGGATCGCGCTGGACGATATGCGCCGCACCACCTCCCTTCTCCTGGAATGCGGAGCCGCGATCCACGAGATAAACGCCGTGCGCAAGCACCTTTCCGCCTTCAGCGGCGGCAGGCTCGCGGCCGCGGCCGCGCCGGCGCGCGTGATCTGCCTCATTGTTTCGGACGTGGTGGGCGACGATCTCGACGTGATCGCCTCCGGCCCCACCGCGCCGGACGCCGCCACCTTCGGCCGCTGCCTCGAAATCGTGGAGCGTTTCAGGATCAAGGACAAGCTGCCCAGGCCGGTGCTTGAGCGCCTGAACGACGGCGCCGCCGGAAAAATTCCCGAAACCCCCAAGGCCGACGACCCGCTCTTCGCCCGCGTGCGCAACCGCCTCATCGCCACCAACCGCCAGGCCTTGGAAGCCGGCGCGGCCGCCGCCGAAAAGCTCGGCTACGAAGCGCGCATTCTCACCGACTCCCTGGTCGGCGACAGCCGGCAGCGCGCCGCGGAGCTTACGGAACAGGCCTGCCGCGAAGCGCAGGGCCGTAAAAACGGCGACAAGCCGCTTTGCCTGCTCTTCGGCGGGGAGACCACGCTCAACGTGCGCGGCTCCGGCCTGGGCGGCCGCAACCAGGAAATGGCCGTGATTGCCTCCCAACTGTTGTGCGGGCGCAGGGGCATCGCCGCGCTCTTTGTCGATACCGACGGCACGGACGGCCCCACGGATGCGGCCGGCGGCTTTGCCTGCTGCGAAACCGTTGAATGCGCAAAGGCCCGGGGCCTGGACCCGCAGCCCTATCTGGACAACAACGACTGCTACACGTTCCTGAAAAACTGCGGCCGGCTGCTGTGCACGGGCCCCACGCTGACCAATGTCATGGGCATGGGAATATTTTTGATTCACCCGGAGTAACGTCTTGTCGCGTGATACGGCGTCAGGCTTCGTTTTTCATTCCGGTCATGGACGGAAGAGTCCACTCCCTGCATAAAAAACCCGCCTTCCTTGTCTGACGCGACAATCCGTCACTCCGAAGGCTCGTGGCGCAACATGGATCACGTCCTTATCAAAATATACACGGCCCTGCATCCGGCCGGAGAAGGCTGCATTGAGGCCGTGCAACGGGCCGGTGCGGACGCGCTGAACAACGGCGAACCCTGGTTGTTCCGGGAAGGGAATTCGCTGCGCATCAGCTTTGAAGGGCTGTATTTTCCCGAAGACGCCGTGCTGGAGGCCCTGGAGCGCACGCTCCCCCCGGCGGCGGAAGGCAAGATGGACGTGATTGATCTGGAAGCCTGGGAGTTGCGCCGGTATCAGCGCCGGGAAGGCCGCTTCGAACGCTTTGCGCGCGGCCTGAACGAAGTGCTGGAGTATGCGGAACGCAAGGGGAGTTGAACGTCACCACGAGGGCGCGGGCATCGGCAGATGGATCGCCTTTTACAACCAGACCCGGCCGCACAGCAGCCTGGCCGGGATGACCCCGGAGCGTTGCTGTCGCGAAGGTCTGCTGAAGGCAGCCTGATAAGGGAAAAGACAAGCTAAGCAAACGCTGTTTTCTGCCCAAACAATGGGGACCACCTCTTGCTCTATTTTACGGGAGGGTTACATATTTGCCTCATTATATATTTTTGGAAACACATATTGACAAAATTTTCTCGGCTCCGATATAAAAGAAATCGATTTCATAAGAGTCGCAAGTATAATTTCCGCAGCGCACACCGACGACTGGATGCCGGCATGAGTTCAATAACCGTGCAAAAAGTAGCGAAACTGGCGGGGGTTTCAGCCGCCACCGTTTCGCGCTGCCTTCACTCTCCGCACCTCGTCCGCGAGGCGACCCTCCAGAAAGTGCGGCAGGTCATGCGCGAGAACAACTATATTTACAACATCATGGCGGCCGATTTCTCCAGGCGTCGTTCCTCCGCTGTCGGCGTGATCATCCCGACGCCCGCCGCCTCGGCTTTCGCGCAGACGCTCGTGGGCATTCAGGAGGCCACCTTCGAGCGCAACGCCCCGCTTTTCGTGGGCAGTACGCACTACCGGCCCGAATTGGAGCGCGGCCTGTTGAGACAATGCCTTGAACACCGCCTCGGCGGCGTGCTCATGGCCGGCTTCGATCCCTCGAACGCCGATCTGGTGCGCGAACTGCAGGCAAACGGCATCGCCTGCGTCATTCTGTGGGAAAAACCCGATGATCCTCTGCTTCATTGCGTGGGCATCGACAACTACCAAAGCGTCCGCAACGCCCTCGACTATCTGTTCTCCATAGGGCACCGCCGCATCGCCGCCGTTCTGGGCCCTCTGGAAACGAGCAACCGCACACGCCACCGCCTCCAGGCCTATCGGGACGCGCTGGAATCCCGCGGCATTCCCTATGACCCCGAACTTGTGCTGTTCAAGGGGCCTTTTCTGTTGCCGGGCAAAGAAGCGGTAACGCGCCTTCTCTCGCTGCGGGAAGCTCCGACCGCGATTTTTGCCGGAAGCGATCTCACCGCCGTTTCCATCATATCGGAACTCAAGGGACGCGGTGTGCGCGTGCCGGAGGACATTTCCATCTGCGGCTTCGACGACAATGAAGTTTCGGCCTATCTGACGCCGCCGCTCACCAGCGTGCGCGTCCCCAGCGCCAAGATGGGCAGGCTGGGCATGTCTTTCCTGCTGGAACTCCCTGCGGATTTCGACCGTCTGCCGCCCCGTCGCCTCCTGCTGGATACGGAATTTGTCATCCGCCGCTCCTGCGCCCCTCCTGTTGACGGAACCGGCGCCCCTTTTCAGAGCTAAAAGTATGCAATGGGCAGATAAGTATAAACAAGGAGGAACGCGCAGAAAAAATGAAATCGATATCATTTTCAGTTTCGGCGTTGACCCAGCGCAACCTTGTAACTTCAGCGAGTGACCGTATGAAAAAAATTTTCCGACTTATCCCGCTTGCGGCCGTGGCACTTCTTTTCAGCAGTTTCCATATCGACAAAGCTCTCGCCGCTGATGTGCAGACCCTCAAGCTTGCCCACACTTCCGCACCCAAAACGGCCATTTTCGAAACCTACGAAGTATTCAAAAAAGCAGTGGAAAAAAACGCCGCCGGCAAATTGAAGATCCAGATTTACCCCAACGGGCAGCTTGGTGGAGACGTGCCCACGGCCGAAGGCGTCCTCAAGGGGTCGCTCGACATCGCCTCCACCGGCACCAACAATATGGCGCCCTTTACCTCGCTTTTCTTCTGGGCCGACCTGCCTTTCATATTCACGAGCATGGACGGTGTGCACAAAATATACGGCGGCGCTGTGGGAGAGGAGTTCAAGAAAAAGCTTGAGCAGGAAACGGAGTTCAAGTGTCTTTTCTATGCGAACCCCGGCAGTTTCCGTAATCTTATGAATTCCAAAAAGCCCGTGCGCTCTCCTGCCGACATGGAGAGCCTCAAGTTCCGTTCCGCTCCCAGCCCGGTGGAAATGGACACTATACGGGCCATAGGCGGCAACCCCACGCCGGTGGCCTGGCCTGAGACCTACATGGCCCTGGAACAGAAGGTGGTTGACGGAGAAATGCAGCAGTACCACTGGGCCGTGACCGCACGCCACCAAGAGGTGATCAAATACGTCACCGAGGTTCCCGGCCAGCATGCTCTGCATCTTGCCCTGATCAACAAGAAAACGTTCGCCTCCTATCCGCCGGAAATGCAAAAGGCTCTGCTTGACGGCGCGGCCGAGGCGCAGAAGTTCAACTTTGAAAATACCGTTAAAATGAATGAAATCCTCAAGAAAACCTGTGTGGACGCCGGCGTGAAGATATATGTCGCCACGCCGGAAGAGGTCGGGGTGTGGCGCAAGGCTGCCATGACCGTCTGGACGAAATATGCGGATAAAGTGCCCCAGGCTCTTATCGACCGCATCCAGGCGGCGCAGAAATAGCCGGGACAGCAGGCAAATTATTCGGCAGAACGCGCGGCGGGCGCGTTTCTCGTTCCCGCCGCGCTCTTTTTTAGAGCATTGCACCATTGAAAATGTGTACATGCTCTGCCGGCTAGAAACGCCGGACGCCGCGCAGGCGTAAGCGAAATTTACTTTCGCGAGCCACGCCGGAGCGGGCGTCTCAAGGTTAATCTCATCTAGGAGATGTGCGATGGAAAAGTTTTCCGCATACTGCAATGCGCTGAGTCATGCCTCCGCACGCGTGGTTGCGAATGCAACCGGTTTCATCGTTTTGGCCATGTTCTGTTCGCTCTTTCTTCAGGTTGTAAGCCGATACTGCTTCAATGCTCCTCTCTCCTGGCCGGAAGAGGTCACCATGTTCCTCATGGCCTGGATGAGCTTCCTCGGCGCAAGCGTGGCGCTGCGGAACTGGGAGCATATAGGCGTCGACTTTGTGCTCGAACGGATCCACGGGCAAAGACGCACAGCGCTGCTCATCGTCATCAGGCTCGTCGCTCTGATCTTCGCTCTCTTCCTTACGGTGAAGGGCGCGGTGTTCGTCGCGGAGAGCACGAATATGGTTTCCGACGGCCTGCGCATCAGCATGGTCTGGCCGCGCCTGTCCATGCCTGTGGGCGGCGCGTTCATGATCCTGCATCTTGTCGCGCTGCTGTCCCAAGACCTGCTTAATTTCCGCGCCGGACGGGAATAAGCCCGTCCCTATCTCATACACAGCACGAGGCGCACTTATGGATACAAACATGCTTTATCTGCTGCTTCCTTTCGCCCTGACACTCATTCTCGGCGTTCCCATAGCCATGTGTCTGGGGCTGGGCGGCATCGCCTACATCGTTTTCACGGGCGCGCTGCCCGCCGACGTCATGACCCAGCAAATGTACAATTCGGCCGCTTCTTTCCCGCTTATGGCGATACCGTTCTTTATTCTGGCGGGCGGCCTGATGAACGAATCAGGCATCACCCATCGGCTCATCGAATTCTGCAAGATCCTGCTGCAGCGCATACGAGGCGGGTTGGGGCACAGCATGGTGGTCACCGGCACGGTGTTTGCCGGCCTTACAGGTTCCGCCACAGCCGATACCGCCGCGACCATCAAAATTCTCGGCCCGGCCATGGAAAAAGAAGGCTATCACCGGGATTTCACTGCGGCCCTGGCCGCAGCCACCGGCGTGCTCGGCCCGATCATCCCCCCTTCGACGATCATGATCGTTTACGGCGCCACGGTGGGTACGTCCGTCGGCGCCATGTTCATGGGCGGCGTCGGCCCCGGCCTGTTGATCAGTTCGTTTCTCCTGATCTGCGTGGCGCTTATCGCGCGTAGGCGCGGCTACGTGAAAAGCGACGCCCCCTTCAGTTTCAAGCAGCTGTTGTTCGGCTTCAAAGACGCCTCTCTTGCCCTGGTTATGCCGGTCATCATTCTTGTCGGCATTCGCGGCGGCGTTTTTACTCCCACGGAGGGCGGCGCCGTTTCCGTGGCGTATTCGCTCGTGATAGGGCTTTTTGTCTACCGTACGCTCACCTGGAAAAAAATCTTTGAAACAGCGGTAGCCAGCGGCGTTACGGCGTCCATTATCATGTTGGTCGTGTCCGCTTCCGCGCCCTTCGGGTGGATTCTTTCCATCGGCCGTCTGCCGGTGCTTTTTGCCGAATCCATGCTGGCCTGGACCAGCGATCCTATCCTTGTGCTGCTGCTCATCAACGGCATACTGCTTGTCGCGGGCATGTTTCTGGAAGGCGCGGCCATCGTGCTGCTGCTCGCGCCCATCCTGGCTCCGGTGGCGGAGCTTGTGGGCATTCATCCCGTGCATTTCGCCGTGATCATGTGCGTGAACATCTGCGTAGGCATGATCACGCCGCCCGTGGGCGTGAATCTTTTCGTGGCCGCTCCCATAGCCGGCATCAGCATGACGGCGATTTCGCGCGCGGTTCTGCCTTTTTTGGGAGCGCAGCTTATAGCGCTGCTCATCATCTCCTTCTGGCCGGCGCTGACCCTGTGGCTTCCCATGGCCCTGCGGTGACGCCTTTCTTGCACCTGCAACCCGTTATTCCGGAGCGTACATATGGCTGACATCGTCCGCATCAATATGAGAACCCGCGCGATAAGCCGCACTCCTTTGCGGGATGAGGACGGCATTCTCGGCGGCAGGCGCCTGACCGGCAAAATTGTGGCCGAAGAAGTGCCTCCCGCCTGCCATCCCTTGGGCAGGCACAACAAGCTTGTCATGGCCTGCGGGCCCTTGGGCGGCACTCTGGTTTCCAGCGTGAACCGTCTCTCCTGCGGAGCGAAAAGTCCGCTTACCGGAGGCATCAAGGAAAGCAACGCCGGCGGCGTATGCGCTTATATGATGGGCCGGCTCGGCATACGCGCGGTGATTATCGAGGATACTCCGGAAAAACGCGGCATATGGCGCATTCTGCATATTTCGGCACGGGGAATCGAACTCGTTCCGGCCGACGACCTCGCGGGACTCGGTGTGTTCGAAAAAAGCCGGCGCCTTTTTGAGCGCTACGGCAAAGTCGTCGGCCTGACCCTGATAGGGCCGGTGGGCGAACGCCTTCTCCCTTCGGCGGGCATCACAAACACCGATCCGGACGGCATGCCTTCGCGCTATAACGGGCGCGGCGGCCTCGGCGCGGTCATGGCCTCGAAAGGAATCCTGGGAGTTGTGTATGACGTGCAGTCCGCGCCGAAGGAAGAATATGCGGATAAAAAAGCGTTCCTCACGCTGAGCCGTGAAGTGGCGAGGCTGATTACCACAACGCCGCAAACGGCCGAAGTTTTCCGCAAGTACGGTACCTCGGCCATGATGACCACCACAAACACCTTGGGCGCGCTGCCCACACGCAACTTCAGCCGGGGCAGCTTCGAGGGCTTTGAAAAAATCAACGCGGAAACCATGCACGACGTCATCGTCGCGCGCGGCGGCGTGGGCACGCCTTCCCATGCCTGCATGACGGGCTGCCTCATTTGCTGCTCCAACATCTATCCTTCCGAAGACGGCAAAGCGGTTCTCTGCTCGCCCATGGAATATGAAACCATGGGGCTCATGGGACCCAACCTGGAAATCGCGGATCTGGACGCCATTGCCCGCATCAACAACACCTGCAACGATCTCGGCATAGACACCATTGAGTTGGGAGCGGCCCTCGGCGTGGCCATGGAAGCGGGCATGCTGCCCTTCGGCGATGTCGGAGCCGTGGAAAAAACGCTGCAGGAAATCGCCGCCGGTACGCCTTTCGGCCGCGTGCTTGCCTGCGGCGCGGGCGTCACCGGCACGGTTTTCGGCTGCCTGCGCGTACCCACTGTCAAAAATCAAGCCATGCCGGCCTATGACCCCCGCGCAATCAAGGGGCTCGGCGTTACCTACGCCACAAGCCCGCAGGGCGCGGATCACACTGCGGGCAATACGGCCAGAGCGCCCGTTAAGCATCATCTCAAGGACGGCCAGGCCGCGTGTTCCAAAGGCGCGCAGGAAGGCTTCATGCTCATGGATTCCCTGGGCCTGTGCCTCATGCTCGGCGCCGCCGTGAAGGATCTGAACCTTATTCTCGATCTTGTGGCCGCGCGCTGCGGCATCAGGCCGACGCTGGAAGAGCTGAAAGCCGAAGCCCGCAACACGCTTCTATTGGAACGCGACTTCAACCTGCGGGCCGGCATAGGCCCGGAACAGGACAGGTTGCCGGAATTTTTCATGGAGGAAATCAACCCCTCCACACAGAGCGTCTTTGACGTAAGCGCCGAGGAAATGCGGGAAGTCTTCGAATGAGCTCGGTGACTGTGTGTTTCAGACTTCCCTGGCGCGGAGAAACGCTTGTCCGCCCTCTGCCGGGGCCGCAGGCGCGTGTTGAGGACATTCTGGAGCCTGTCATGGACGAGCGCAGCCGGGGCGCGGTGATGACCGTGCTGAACAAGCAGGTCTGTTTCGGTTCAGATCTCGCGGCCGACGGAGACACCATTCTTGTCTTGCCCATAATATTAGGTGGATGAAGCTCTCTTTTCCATAACCCGAACCGACGAAACACATGAGGAAGGACATGGCGGAAAAGCAGGAAGAACTCCCTGAAAGTGTAAAATTTGTTGGAAAAAACCGCGGAAAACTTGAAATCGTGCTCAAGGTGGACATCCGTGACATGGACGATCTGTCCATAGCCTATACCCCCGGCGTGGCCGAACCGGCCCGCCGCATTCATACCGACAAGAGTCTCCAATACCGCTATACGGCCAGGGCTTCACAAGTGGCCGTGGTCACCGACGGCTCCGCCGTGCTCGGGCTCGGCAATATCGGCCCGGAGGCGGCTCATGTGGTCATGGAAGGCAAGGCGGCCATGCTCAAGGTTTTTGCCGGCGTGGACGCCTTTCCCCTGTGCCTGGCCACCCAGGACGCCGAAGAAATCATCCGGGCCGTCAAGGCTGTGGAACCGAACTTCAGCATGATTTTTCTGGAGGACATCTCCGCGCCGCGTTGTTTTCTTATAGAAGAACGACTGAGCGAGGAACTTTCCATTCCCGTGTTCCACGACGATCAGCACGGTACCGCCGTTTGCGCCGCGGCAGGGCTGATCAACGCCCTGAAGCTCACGCGGCGCACACTGGAAAACGCCCGTATCGTCATCAACGGAGCCGGCGCTTCCGGAATGGCCACAACCCGGCTGCTCATGGCCCTGGGGGCGGAGGACATCACGCTCTGCAACAGTCGCGGCGCCTTGCGGCCGGATATGGAAGGCCTCAATCTCTGGCAAAAGGAGATCGTCGAACGTCTCAACAAACGCGGTTGCCGCAATCTGACGGAAAGCATGCGCGGGGCGGACGTTTTCATCGGGCTTTCCGTGGCCGGAGCGGTGAGCAAAGAGATGGTCGCCTCCATGAACAAGAAGCCGATTGTTTTCGCCATGGCCAATCCGGTGCCGGAAATCATGCCTCCGGACGCCCTGGAAGCCGGCGCGGCCGTGGTGGGCACGGGGCGCAGCGATTTTCCCAATATGGTCAACAACCTCCTCGCTTTTCCCGGTTTGGTGCGCGGCACCCTGAACAGCGGCGCGAAAAAGGTGACCATGGACATGAAAATGGCCGCCGCGCGGGCCATTGCTGACTGCGTGCCGAAAAACGATCTCGCGCCGGACAATATCCTGCCCGCTCCCCTTGCGCCGGAAACGGCCGAAGCGGTGGCGCGCGCAGTGGAGCAGGCGGTCATACGCATATAACATATATGGGACGCGCCCGAAGACGCGGCCCCGCACCGTATGTCAACGTACATTTCAACCATCGGAGCAACGCAATGAATTTCGGTTTTATCGGTCTCGGAAAAATGGGCGGCGGTCTGTGCAAAACCCTGCTTTCCAACGGGGGCAGAGTCAAAGTCTACGACCTGATGCCCGCTGCGGTGGAAAAATTCGCGAAACTCGGCGGACAAGCCGTAACAAGCGCGATGGATGCCGCAAAAGACGTGGATGCCGTCATCACCAGCCTGCCTCTCCCCACGGATTTGGACAAGCTGTTGCTCGGCGAAGCGGGTATTTTCAGCTTCATGAAAAAAGGCGCGACACTCATCGACGTCAGCACCATTGATCCGGCAAGCGCCCGCCGTTTCACGGCCGAGGCGGAAAAACGGGGCCTTTTCTTTTTGGCGTGCCCGCTGGGCAAGGGCCCCGCACAGGCCGAAACCGGCCAAGCACCTATTTTTGCCGGCGGCCGCAGGGAGGTCTTTGAAAAATTCAAGGACAGCCTGCAAAAAATGGGTACCCCGGTCATCTATATGGGGGATGTGGAACATGCCGCGGCTTTCAAGCTTATCACCAATCTCATCGGCATGACGAATACGCTGGTCATGGGAGAAGGCGTACGGCTTGCGCAGAAAATCGGCATAGACAAAGACGTGTTTCTGGAAAGCTGCAAAGAAACAGGCGCCTATTCCTATCAAATGCAGGTGCGCGCGCCCTGGCTCTATGCGGAGGACTTCGCTCCCCGTTTCGCCGTCAACCTCGCGCTGAAGGATGTGCGCCTGGGCGTGGAAACGGCGCGGGAACTCGGAATTTCCTGCCCCTACTTCGAAAAGGCGCTGGAAACCTTCAAAGAGGCGACGAAACAAGGATTGGGCGATAAAGACTGTGTGGCGGCGGTCACGGTGTTGAAATAAAAAGCGCTTTAGATGCAATGGTCCAATAGGTTGTTCACCCTCCCCGAATCGGTAAACCTGGAGTCGGCGGACAGCGGCAAAATGACATGAGGGAAGGGTGAACAACCACAAGACCCTACTCTTCATCCACCCATTTCGCGGCGCGGGCCACGGCCTTTTTCCAGCCGGCGTAGCGCGCGTCCTGCTTTTCCCGGTCTCCGGAAGGGATGAAGGTCCGCTCAACGGCCATGCGGGCGCGCACGTCGTTCAAACCGTCCCAGAAGCCCACGGCCAGACCGGCCAGAAAAGCCGCGCCCAGCGCGGTCACTTCGAGCACGGCCGGGCGCTCCACCTGCACGCCGAGCAGATCGGCCTGGAACTGCATGAGGAAATTGTTGGCGCAGGCCCCGCCGTCCACGCGCAGGGAGGCAAGCGTGATTCCTGCGTCGGTCTGCATGGCTTCAAGCACGTCCCTGGTCTGATACGCTATGGATTCCAGCGTGGCGCGGATGATGTGTTTGGCGTTCGTGCCGCGCGTCAGTCCCACAATGGCCCCGCGCGCGTTGGGGTCCCAATGGGGCGCGCCCAGCCCGGCAAAGGCCGGCACCATGTAGACGCCGTTGCTGCTCTCCGCCCTGCCCGCGAAATATTCGGTGTCGGCCGCGTCGTGGACGAGCTTCAGCTCGTCCCGCAACCACTGCACGGCGGCCCCGGCCGCGAAGATGGAACCCTCAAGGGCGTATGTCGGCTCGCCTTCCGGCCCGCAGGCCAGGGTGGTGAGCAGGCCGTTGCGGGAGGCCACGGCCTTCGCGCCGGTGTTCATCAGCATGAAGCAGCCGGTGCCGTAGGTGTTTTTGGCCATGCCTTCGCGCACGCACAACTGCCCGAACAGCGCCGCCTGCTGGTCGCCGGCAATGCCGGCCACGGGCACGCGCGCGCCGCTTCCGCCGCCGAGATCGGCCTCCCCGCGCACCCCGGCCGAGGGGCCGACCGTGGGCAGCACGGCGCGCGGGATGTTCAGGGTCCGCAATATTCTGTCGTCCCAGTCCCGCGTGTGAATGTTGAACAGCATGGTGCGCGAGGCGTTGGTATAGTCGGTGACGTGCGCCCGGCCGTTGGTGAGATTCCAGACCAGCCAGGAATCGACCGTGCCGAAGAGCAGCTCGCCTTTTTCCGCCCGCGCCTGCGCGCCGGGCACCTTGTCCAATATCCATCTGATCTTCGTCGCGGAAAAATAGGGATCGATGACCAGGCCGGTATTCAGGCGCACGTATTCGTCAAAGCCCGCGTCCTTTTTCAGCTCCGCGCACAGGGGGGCCGTGCGCCGGCATTGCCAGACCACGGCGTTGTATATGGGTCTGCCGCTTTCCCTGTCCCAGATGACGGTGGTTTCGCGCTGGTTTGCGATGCCTATGGCGGCGATTTCCTCCGGTCGTATGCCGGACGCGGCCAACGCCTCGACCGGCGCGCCGCTCTGGCTGCCCCAGATCCGCATGGGATCGTGCTCCACCCAGCCGGGCCGGGGATAGATTTGCGGGAATTCCCGCCGGGCCGAGGCCGCGACGCCGCCCCGCCGGTCGATCAGCATGGCGCGGGAGCTGGTGGTGCCCTGGTCCAGAGCGAGTATATATTTCTTATCCATGATTCGTTTTACGCGCCGGCTTTCTCGAAGCCGGGCAACACAATGGAAGCACCGTCTCCCGCGCCTTGGGCCTTGGGGCAGGCCTTCTGCATGTGGCAGATTTCGCAGCCGCCCTTGAAGGGATAGTGGGTCAGTACCGCGTAGCGGCGGGAGAGCGCGTCGCTTTCCGTATAGGGCAGGCCCTCGGCGGCCAGGGCGGCGCGCAGTTTGTCCGTGGGCCGGGGCGCGGGCGCGCAGCCGGCGTCCTGCACTTCGGGGACGAGGTCGTTGACCGCGCTCATGCACAAAAGCTGGGCCAGCACGTTGTTGAGATAGGCCTCGGAAGGGCTTTCGTCCCAGGCCCTGTCCACCTCCTCCTCCACTTCCGGATCCAGCCAGACGGCCAGATATTCTATGGGATGCGTCGCAATGCGGCGGACGTGGAGATGGGGCATCCATTTCGTCCACAGGCCCATGAGGCGTTCGGCAGTCGCGCCGCCCATGCGTGTTTCGCCGCTCATGGACATGAGCAGCTCCATGTCGAAATAGGGGGTGACTTCCATATTCTGCGCGCTGTGCGTCATGTCGTGCTTCCTTGATTCTTTTTGTTTGGTTGTCCGTTGTGGCCCAAAGCACGCCCATACGTCAAGCGCGGCTCCTTTCGTTCGGGCGGACACGCGCGTTTCCGGCAAGCCGGAGTTCGGAGTGTGGACCTGCACCGGCAGCACGGCTATGGACCTGCGCCCGGCATCACTGACGGCGTGGGGTCATATGAGGCAGCCCGATGGGGAGCAATCAGGATTGAAAGGGGCGGCCGAGCCCGCGCCGTCAGGCTTCCGCACAGTCTTTTTCGGAAAACACCAGGGCCTCGTACCAGAACAACTGCGCCTGCGGTTCTTTCCAACTGCCCGGCGGCAACCCCGCCTTGCGGCAGAGGTTTTCCAGATAGGCCGCGCGATCCCATCCCTGCTCCAGCGGCACCTTGGGCAAAAACACGCCGGAACGCCCCCCCAGGCGCAGCAGCAGGCCGTGGCGGCCCACTTCCACCTTCTCCGGGTCGGGGCAGGGCGTGATCGGGCCGAGTACCGAAAGCTCGATTTCCAGTTCGTCCAGTTCCTCCCGTTTCAGGGGCGGAAAGCGCGAATCCTGGAAGGCCGAGGCGTGACTCATGCGCGCCGCGTTGCGGTACAGGGGCTCTTGCGGGATGATCGTGCCTATGCAGCCGCGCAGCCGCCCCCTGATCTTCAGGGTCACAAACGAGCCCAGGGGTTGATGCAGCACGCCCGCCGGCGGTTCGGGCACGTCCGCGCCGTCCGGCCGCTTGCCGGAGAAACCGCGCAGGATGCCCCAACGCGCCAGATCGCACAGCGCGCGCTTCTCTTCGGCCGTTAAGCTGAAATCAGTCGACATTGTTGCCTCCGGCGGGCAGGGGGCGCCGCCCCTGCACCCCGCCAAAGGGGCGAACCCCTTTGGAAACCCTTTTGTGGGTATATGTTCGAAGGGAGCTCTCTCTTATTTTTCCTTTATCCCGCGCCGTCTTCGGCGCGGGGGATTGTCGCCCGCAGGAAGAAACAACACACAGCGTCGCCTTACCCCAGCGCTTCTTCAAAGCGCCTGCGCAAAGCCTGAAGCTTGGCTCTGGCGTCGTCAAGCTCGCCGGCACGGACGCGTTCGCGCTCCACCACTTCGGCCGGAGCGCGTTCCACAAAGGAACCGTTGGCCAGCTTGCCGCGCACGGCGGCGGCTTCCTTGTCGATTTTGGCGAGTTCCTTGTCGAGCCGGGCAAGCTCGGCGTTCAGGTCAACGGCTCCGGCCAGGGGCACGATCACTTCGCAGCCCTGTACGACGGAAGAAGCCGAAGCCTTGGGCGCGTGCAGATCCTGCCCGATTTCAAGGCTTTCAAGCCGGGCCAGGGTTTCGAGCATGCGGCGGTTCGCTTCGAGCAGGGCGGCCTGTTCGGCCTGCGCGGGCCGAAGCAGGCAGGCGAGCTTCTTGGCCGGGGAGATGCCGAGTTCGGCGCGCATGGTGCGCACGGCCACAATGGCTTCCTGGATGAACTCCATGCGGGCGGCCCGCTCGGCCTTGAGGCAGCCGGGACGCGACGGGGGATAGAGTTCCACGGCGATGTCGGAACCCGCGCCGCCGGGCAGGGCTTCCCAGATTTCGGCCGTGACAAAGGGCATGACCGGATGCAGGAGAACAAGAAGTTCGCGCAGGGTGGTCCAGAGCACGAACTGGGCGGCGTTTTTGCGGGAACCGTTCTCGCCCATGTCGTCCTTCATGTCATCTTTGACGAGTTCGAGATACCAGTCGCAGAATTCGTTCCACAGGAATTTATACAGACCGTGGGCCATGTCGTTGAAGCGGTAGGCCGCGAGCGCGGCCGCGGTTTCCGCCTTGACTTCCTCCAGGCGGTGGAGAATCCACTGGTGGTGCAGACCTTCGATCGCGTTCAGATCAACGGGCGCGGGCGGGTTTGCGGGCAAATTCATGAGGGTGAAGCGGGCCGCGTTCCAGAGCTTGTTGACGAAGTGGCGGTAGCCTTCGATGCGTTCCTCGGAAAGACGGATATCGCGCCCCATGGCGGCAAAGGCCGTGAGGGTGAAGCGCAGGGCGTCGCAGCCGTACTTGTCGATCATCTCGATGGGGTCGATGACGTTGCCCGTGGATTTCGACATCTTGCGGCCTTCGGCGTCGCGCACCAGGGCGTGGATGTACACGTCGCGGAAAGGGGGCTTGTCCATGAAGTGCAGGCCCATCATCATCATGCGGGCCACCCAGAAAAAGAGGATGTCAAAGGCCGTGACCAGCACGGAGGTGGGGTAGAAAAGCGCGAGTTCGCGGGTTTTTTCCGGCCAGCCCAGAGTGGAGAAAGGCCAGAGCGCGGAGGAGAACCAGGTGTCCAGCACGTCCTCGTCCTGTTTGAGGGCGGCGGAGCCGCAGGCGCAGGCGGCCGGGGCTTCCTCGGCCACGATGAGTTCGCCGCAGGCTTCGCAGGTCCACGCCGGGATGCGGTGGCCCCACCAGATCTGCCGGCTGATGCACCAGTCGCGGATGTTGTCCATCCAGTTGTAATAGGTCTTCTGCCAGCTTTCGGGATGGATGCGGGTAAGCTCCGGCACGGCTTCGCGGGCGCGCGGGGCCAGCTTGGTCGAGGCCACGAACCACTGCACGGAAACATGCGGCTCCACCACGCTTTTGCAGCGGTAGCAGCCGCCCACGGAATGCTCGATGTCCTCTTCCAGAGCCAGATCGCCTGCGGCCGCCAGATCGCGCACCACGGCCCTGCGGCAGTCCTCTTTGGACAAGCCTCTATAAAGGCCGGCAACCTCGGTCATCACGCCGTTTTCGTCAATGGCCTGGAGCAGTTCCAGATTGTGCCGGCGTCCCAGTTCCCAGTCGTTGTGGTCGTGCGCGGGCGTCACCTTGAGCACGCCGGTGCCGAATTCCATGTCCACATAACTGTCCGCGATAACCGGCACCTCGCGCCGGACAAGCGGCACATACACGGTTTTGCCCACAAGACCCGCGTAGCGCGAATCGTCCGGGTGCACGCACACGGCCGTGTCCGCCAGGATGGTTTCGGGCCGGGTGGTGGCGATGGTGAGGGAGCCGGAGCCGTCCGTGAAATGGTAGCGCACGTGGTACAGCTTGCCCTTCTTGGGGCTGTGTTCCACTTCGTCGTCGGCCAGGGCGGTGTGGCAGCGCATGCACCAGTTGATGATATATTTGCCTTTGTAGATGTAGCCCTGGTTGTACAGCTCCACAAATACCCGGCGCACGGCGCGGGAAAGGCCTTCGTCCATGGTGAAGCGTTCGCGCGTCCAGTCCACGGAAGCGCCCATGCGCTTGATCTGGTTGAGAATACGGCCGCCGAATTCCTCCCGCCACTGCCACACCCGCTCTATGAAGGCCTCGCGGCCCAGATCGTGCCGGCTTTTGCCTTCCTGAGCCAGGGCGCGCTCCACCACGTTCTGGGTGGCGATGCCCGCGTGATCCGTGCCCGGCACCCAGAGCACCTTTTTGCCCAGTTGCCGGGCATGGCGGCAGAGCACGTCCTGCAGGGTGATGTTCAGGGCGTGGCCTATGTGCAGCGCGCCGGTGACGTTGGGCGGAGGAATGACGATGGAATACGTTTCGCCCGGCACATCGGGATCCGGGGTGAAGCTGCGCGCCTCTTCCCAACGCGCGCGCCGGCGGGCTTCCACCTCCTGCGGTTCATAGCCTTTGGGAAGGGCGTCTTCCGTCATATTTTTCTCCGAAAACAGGCCCGGCGTCCGGCGGATAACCTTTGCATGCGGGGTAAAATGCTCTATACTGGACAACATGAACGCATCGATTGCCGTGCTCTGGGATGCATCCCACATCTGGGGGCTTACCGTGCGGCGGGCCCTGGTGCACATGGGCCTGCCCCATCGTCTGGTCAAGGCAGCATCTATAGCGCAGGGGGCGCTTTCGGGCAAGCCTCCCGCGCTCCTGATCGCGCCGGGTGGCTCCGCCCGCCTGAAAAGCAAGGCCCTCGGGCCTGAAGGCCGCACGGCCGTGCGCGACTTTGTTTCCGACGGCGGGCATTATCTGGGCATTTGCGGGGGCGCGGGCTTCGCGCTTTCCGAGCCCGGCGGGCTCAGCCTCTGCCCCTGGCGGAGGGCAAGTTACAGCAATCGCCTGCAGCACCTTATTTCCGGCCATATTCTGGTGAAGATGCGCGGCAATCATCCTCTCTGCCCGGAATGGGCGGACGCGCTTCCCCTGCCCGTCTGGTGGCCGGGACGCTTCGCCCCCCAGCCGGACGACGACGTGCGCATACTCGGTTCCTATCTCCAGCCCGCCGGAGACATCTGGCTGGCGGATCTGCCCCTGGACAGCCTGCCGCCCGACACGTTGAGCGACTGGGAAAGCATGTACGGCGTGCGCTTCAGGCCCGAAGAACTTTACGGCCAGGCCTGCATGGTGCATGCGCCCTTCGGCGCGGGCAGCTATACCTTGAGCTATTCGCACCTCGAAACCCCGGATTCCCCGCCGGCCAACCGGCTTTTCGCCCACATGCTGCGCGAACTCACCGGCATTGCCCCGGCAAGCGAGCAGTGCCCGGATTGGGGCCTGGCGGATCGGCCCGTGAACTGGGACGACGAGGTGCTGAACCGCGCCCGCGCGATTCTGGAGCAGCTCATCCGCACGGGCGTGGAGCACAGGCTCATCTTCAGCCGCACTTCCTGGTTGTGGGGCTGGCGCACGGGCATACCCGGCGCGGCGCTGAACAACATGTGCGCGGCCTTGTACACGGCCCAGGATCTCACTCCGAACGACGACGCGCTGGCCTGGTGGCGGGACAAAAAGGCGCTGTTCGATCAGAAGATGGAGCTTTTCCGCAGGGGTGTGGAACAATATCTTCTGGCCGAACGCCTGGCCGCCACCCTGGCCGCGGCCCAGCCCCAGGCCATAGATCGCCGCGTGCTCAACCTGCAGCGGGAGGCGCTTTTCGGTCCGGCCATGGAAGGCGGCGGCCTGTATGAAGATCTGACCGGCGTGCTGGAAGAACTGGTCTTTCTGATCTGCGAGGACGGCTCCGTTTTTCAGGAGTAAAACGTCCCGAGCCCGCACACCAATCGCAACACACATCTTTGGGAATTCTGTCATGTCCGAACGCATTGTCGGCGATCCGGCGGCCAATTTCGACCGCGCTCACGGCTTTTACCCGCAGTTTCTCGATGCCTGCCCCCGACGATCTCTGGCTGAAAAAGTGCGGCGGCCGGCGTAGACGTCATCGCATAGTATTAAATATGGCGTTTACTCTTTCGCGTCGGAGCCGAGTTCGGATTTGATCTCGTCGATCCGTTCCACAAACAGGCCGACAAGATCGGGAGCGAACTTGCACCCCGCCTGTGCGCCGATATATGCGATCACCTCATTTTCCGGCAGGCCGTCGCGGTAGACGCGGTTGGAAAGCATGGCGTCGTAAACGTCGACGATGGAGACGATGCGGGCCTCCAGGGGAATTTTTTCGCCCGCAAGCCCGTCGGGATAGCCGCTTCCGTCCCAGTTTTCGTGATGGCGGAGAGCGATGCCCTCGGCCATCTGTATGGTGGCGTTGCGCGAATTCGAGAGAATCTTTGCGCCTATGATCGTGTGCTGCTGGATATGGCGGTATTCTTCGTCGTTCAGGCGGGAATGCTTGAGCAGCACGGAATCGCTGATGCCTATTTTGCCGATGTCGTGCAGGGGTGCGGCGGCCTTGATCATGTCGATCCGTTTCTGGCCCCAGCCGAGAAAACGCCCCAGGCAGGCGCTCATGATACCGATGCGGTTCACGTGCTGCGCGGTTTCGTGATCGCGCGACTCCAACGCGTTGAACAGACGGCCGATGATTTCCTCCCCGGTCTCGCGTATGTCCACCGTTTGCCTGCGCACCAGTGATTCCAGGTCGGCGTTGTATTCCCGCAGGGCGCGCTCCGACTGGATAAGCCTGTTGCCGACCTGGACACGGAGTTGCAGCTGCACTTCATTGAAAGGCTTGACGATGTAGTCGTCGACCATGCCCTCGGTAAAACCCTGCACCAAATCCCCGGCTTCGCCCTTGGCCGTGAGCAGGATGATATATATGTAGCGCGACGCCTGCGTGAGCCGGCGGACTTTGGACGCCAGTTCCACGCCGTCCATGATCGGCATGTTCCAGTCCGTAATCAGCATATCCACGGAATCAGGAGCACTCAGCAGGCGGGCGAGAGCCTCCTGCCCGTTTTGCGCGTCGACGACCTTATGGCCCCATTTTTCCAGTTGCGAGGCCAGAACGAACCGCGTCATCTCCTGATCTTCCGCGATGAGGATGTTCATGGCGAATCCGCTCCGGTGTCGTCTTCGCCCACCTGTTCCACATATGCGGATAATTCCTCCATGAGCGTACCGATATCCCGCAGGAGCGCCTGGAATTTTTCTTCAGCCTCCGCCCGTTGTTCAGACAACGATCCCCTTCTGCACAATGCTTCGAAGGCGAGAATGCGTTCGAACAATTCCCCATCGGTATAATAACTTGTAAGCCCCTTGAGCGTATGTATCTTTTTTGCGAGTGTGTCCTGCTCGCCTTGGCTCAGGGCATGGGCGGCTTCCCGGAGCAGGGCGGGCGTGTCGCGCACATAGATCTGCGCCGCCTTGACGACGATCCGCACATCATTTCCGACCGAAAGGCGGGCAAATTCGGGATTGAAGAAACGGAGTTCGTTTGCCTCAACGCGCCGTTCGGCCTTGGCCTCCGGCTCCCGGGGCGCCGCGCACTCGAAGTCGGGCATGCCGGATGCGGGCCGGCCGAGCGAGAAGCGCGCGGCCGTCGACTTGATGACGTTGTCGAGCCTGCTTGTATGAAGCGGTTTGCTGATGTAGTCGTCCATGCCCGCGGCGAGAAATTTTTCCTTGTCGCCGGAGAGGGCGTACGCCGTCATGGCAATGACCGGGGTGTGGCCGGGGAAAACGCCGTCCTGCTCGTATTCACGCAGGCGTCTCACCGCTTCGATGCCGTCCATGACCGGCATCTGGATATCCATGAAGATGAGGTCGCAGGTTTTTTCATGCAGCATTTCCAGGGCGCGTTTGCCGTTCTCGGCCACGCGCACCTCATGCCCCAGGCTTTCGAGCATGTGCACGGCAACGGCCTGGTTCATTTCTATATCTTCCACCAGCAGCACGTTGAGGCGCAATTCAGGAAAGCGCGCCTCCCGCGCGTCAACAATCTGCTCAAAGGCTTTCTTCGGCGCCGGCGGGCAGCCTGCGCCCAGAATGTTCCCTATGACGCGCAGCAGATCCTCCGGCCGCACCGGCTTGGCGAGATTGGCCTGATAGAGGGGGTTCGCCTGCTCTTCGACGGAAATAAGCCCGGATGAAAGCAGGATGATGGGAATATCCCGCAAATCTTCCTCCGCGCGCATGGCCCGTATCAGATCGAGCCCGTCCTTTTCCGGCATCTGCAGATCGCTGAGCACAAGGTTGACGGGGGTATGTTGCACGGCAAAATGCAGATGGCGCAACGCCTCGTCCACGCCGGCGGCCTCGTGGCCCGACATGCCCCATATGCGCATCTGTTCCATATATATTCGACGGTTGGCGGCATTGTCGTCAACAATGAGAACATGCCTTCCCTTAAGTTCTTCCGCCGAAACGCGCACGGACGCTTCCGGCTGCTGCAGCGCCGGAAGCGAGAGCTTGAACGAAAAGGTGCTGCCCTTGCCCGGCACGCTGACCAGATCAAGGGAGGAGGACATGAGATGCGCCAATCTGGCGGCGATGGCGAGACCGAGTCCCGTGCCGCCGAAACGGCGGGTAGTGGATCTGTCCACCTGCTCGAACGCGTCGAAAATGGTCTTCTGCTTGTCGGGGGGTATGCCGATGCCGGTGTCGGCGACGCTGAAGCGGATGGCGACGTTGTCATCCTGCGGGGGAATGCTCTGCGCCTGCAGGACGATTTCGCCCTGTTCCGTGAATTTCAACGCGTTGCCGAGCAGATTCATCAGGATCTGCCGGATGCGGTTGTAGTCGCCCAGGAAATGATCCGGAAGTTTGTTGTCGATCTGCACGATCAATTCAAGATGCTTTTTGTAGGCAAGGGGAGCAAGGCTTTTCACCGTGTCGAACACGAGATCGCGCAGACTGAAGGGCATGGGATCGATGAGCAGCCTGCCCGCCTCGATTTTTGAAAAATCAAGCAGATCGTTGAGCACAATCAGGAGGCCGTCGCCGCCGTGCTTGATCGTTGCCGCCATCGACGCCTGTTCGGGCGGCAGGTTCGATTGCAGCAGCAGATCGGCCATGCCGATGACTCCGTTCAGCGGAGTGCGTATCTCATGGCTCATGTTGGCCAGGAAGGCGCTTTTGGCCCGGTTGGCGGCTTCCGCGTGTTCCTTGGCTTCAAACAGATCCCTGGTGCGCTCTTCGATGCGTTCTTCCAGTTCCAGCGTCAGGCCGCGCAGTTGCTCCTCGGCTTCGTCGCGCTCGCCGATCCGGCGCTTGAGAAGGCGGGTGGAGGAAAAAATGCCGACAATGCCGAGCAGCCATATGCCCAGGTGGGCCAAAGCGGCCTGCCGCGCCACCGCAGCGGCCGCCGTCAGGAAAGGGGCCATGGGCACGGAGACGCTGATGCCGCCGCGCACCGTGCCCACGGTATACCCCTGAAACGCATGGCAGGGCATGCAGCTTTCCTCGGTCATCAGGGGCCGGATCAGGCGCATCTGATCTTTGCCCCTGTACGGCATGCGTTCCGACACCACCTCGGCCTGCCCGCTTTCAAGCAGGCTGAGACCCTGCTCTTCCCAGGGATCCGGCTTGTTGTCGGGGCGTATGGGGTTGGTGCTGGTGATGTGGCCGGAGACGCCCGTGCGCGATTCCCCCAGTTCATGCACGAGGCGGGTCATGAAGGCGGGATTGACCTTGGTGAGCGGACCGGCGATTGTATCGAGGTCTCTGTTTTTGACCGTCAGATAGGGATTCGGTTCAATCCCCGTCGTGGGGCCCACGGGCACGTAAACGCCCCCCATAAGCGCATTCCATCTGCGGTAGATGACATCTTTTTCAAACGCCGTTTCGGCCAGAATGCGGGCGTAGTTCTCCGCTCTCTCATATGCCGCCCGTGCCATGTACAGGGCCGAAGCAGCAAGTACGGCCGTCCAGATCAGGGTGGCCAGCAGGCCGAGGCAGAGCACCAGTTTCCGATCACGCGATACGGGGCGTTCGCGGGGCGGAACAGAGCCGCCTTCTGCGGAAAATGTCTTGTTCATAGCCTGTCTCCCGGTCGCCGTAGTGCATGCAGAGGCCAGGATGCCGTTCTAAGATGACTTCAGTGTAATTTTATGAAAAAAAAAAAGGAAATGTCCAGATTTTTTTCGCGCGCGAGTACAATATAACCTGCTCGATTTCCGAAAAATCTTTGCGAATCATACGGCTGGGCTCCGGCCCGCCCGAAAAAAACGGCCGGCGGGCAGGCCGGAGATAAAAAAAATCGGCTTCCCAAAACGGGAAGTCGATTTTGTTATTCGTGCCGTGCCGGCCGAGCGGCACGTGCGCGGCCGTTATTCAACGCCCATGGCGGGACTGCTCCAGCCGTTCGTGCCGGGGGCGAAACCCTTGGACGTGGTGTGGCCGTAGCCGCCGAGGCCTATACCGTAGCTGTAGCTGTTCTTCCGGGCCTGTTTGGCGGGCGTACCGGACGCCTGTTGCTGTGACGAGCCCACGCTTTCGGCCTGCGCCCAAGACAAGTCCGAACTTTCCATTCCTTTCCCGCCCGTAGAGGCGAATGCCGGGGCGCCGGTGAAGGCGAGCGCTGCCGTCAAGGCCAGACCGAGGCCGATGATGGATATTGCGCGTTTCATGATATTCCTCTCATATTTTTTTCAGGGATAAGAGCCGTTAATAACCGTGGTGACCGCCGTGGCCGCCGTGGCCGCTCCAGTGGTATTGCATAATGCCCTGCTGAACTGCCGTCGCGGTCGGGCTTTCAGCCCGGGCCGAATAGATATCGGAGCTTGTCTCTCCCATCCCGCCCTTGGCAGCCCAAGCCGGGATTCCGGCGAAGACGAGCGTGGCCGTTAAAGCCAAGCCGAGCCCGATAATGCGTGCTGTGCGGTTCATGATGTTCCTCTTGCTTTTTTCGGAAAATCCTCCGCTCCTTTGCCGATGGAATACCGGGGCGGGGCGTCTCTTCCTTAGTTGCAGTGTTGCGGAGTGTCCTTCATACAGAAACACTTCAGCTGTACTCCGTGCGATCAGGATATAGCATATACCGTGCCTGAATGCGTATCAAAGCCGCATTTCACTCCAATATACACAGAATACGGCACACTATGACATTTGAAAAAAATTTGAACAGCCCGTGACTGCGTTCAAAGTATCCATAGAAACAGAAAACAGCGGGTAAAAACGTTCCAGATACTGTTCGCTGCGATCGTGTCCGCCTCCGAGAGCGCGCCTGCGGGGGCGGCCGAATTTCCACAAAAAAACGGACTGCCGGCACTGAGGCCGGCAGTCCGCAAAAGGGTATATTTCCAGATTTTACGCTTTCTTCTTGACCAGTTCCTCGGAAATGGCGGCGGGCACCTTTTCATAGTGGTGGAACTGCATGGAAAAGGTGGCACGGCCCTGGGTGCGGGAGCGCAGATCCGTGGCGTAGCCGAACATTTCGGAAAGCGGCACCTGCACGCGCACGCTCTGCGCGCCGCTGCCCCTGGCTTCCATGTTCTGCACGCGGCCGCGCCGGCCGGTAAGGTCGCCCATCACGTCGCCCAGGTAATCGTCCGGGGTGACGACTTCCACGTCCATAATCGGCTCGAGCAACTGGGGCCCGGCCTTCTGCATCGCGTCCTTGATGGCCATGGAGCCGGCCACGTAAAAGGCCTGCTCGGAGGAGTCCACATCGTGGTAGGAGCCGAAGACCAGGTTGACCTTGACGTCCACGGTGGGAAAGCCCGCCAGTACGCCGGACTTGAGCGCGTCTTTTATGCCCTTGTCGATGGCCGGGATGTATTCCTTGGGAATGATGCCGCCGGTGATCGAATTGACGAATTCGTAGCCCTGTTCGGGATTGGGTTCGATTTCGATAACGCAGTGCCCGTATTGCCCGCGCCCGCCGCTCTGCTTGACGTGCTTCATGTCGGACTTGCCGGGCTTGGAGATGGTTTCGCGGTACGCCACCTGGGGCTTGCCCACGTTGGCGTTGACGCCGAATTCGCGGGTCAGGCGGTCGACAATGATCTCCAGGTGCAGTTCGCCCATGCCGGCGATAAGGGTCTGGCCGGTTTCCTCGTCGCCCTTGACGCGGAAGGAGGGGTCTTCCTTGGCGAGTTTGCCCAGAGCGGCGGAAAGCGCGTCGCGGTCCACCTTGGTCTTGGGCTCGATGGCCACTTCAATGACCGGCTCGGGAATGTCGAGAGATTCGAGTTTCACCGGACGCTTTTCATCGCAGAGCGTGTCGCCGGTGGAAACCTGCTTCAGCCCCACCAGAGCCACGATATCGCCCGCGCCGGCCCATTTGATTTCCTCGCGCTTGTTGGCATGCATCTTCAAAATGCGGCCGATGCGCTCGCGCTTGCCGGTGTTGGCGTTGAGCAGGGTCATGCCCGATTCCAGCACGCCGGAATAAATGCGGAAAAAGGAAAGATGGCCTATGTAGGGGTCGGAAAAGAGCTTGAAGACCAGACCCGCCAGGGGGTCCTTGTCGTCGCAGGGGCAAAGGATGTCCGCGCCCGTATCGGGGGACAGGCCGTGGGTGGGGGGCAGATCGACCGGCGAGGGCAGGTAGTTGATCACGGCGTCGAGCAGGGGCTGCACGCCCATGTTGCGGAAAGCCGAACCGCAGACCACGGGCACGATACTGCGGGCCACGGTGGCCTTGCGCACGCAGGCGATGATTTCCTCGGCCGAAAGGTCGCCTTCTTCCAGGTACTTTTCGAGCAGGGCCTCGTCTTCCTCGGCCACGGCCTCCATCATTTCCAGGCGCTTTTCCTCGTACAGTTCCATCATGTCGGCCGGCACGTCGCCGATGGCGAGCTGCGCGCCCTTGCTTTCCTTGTCGAAGCGCACGGCCTTGCCGAGCACCAGATCGACCACGCCTTCAAATTTGTCTTCCTGGCCGATGGGCAGTTGCAGGGGAATGGCCTTCGCGCCCAGGCGGTCATGGATCATGTCCACGCAACGGAAGAAGTTTGCGCCTATTCTGTCCATCTTGTTGACGAAGCATATGCGGGGCACGCCATAACGGTCGGCCTGGCGCCACACGGTTTCGGACTGGGGCTCCACGCCCGCCACCGCGTCAAAGACCGCCACCGCGCCGTCGAGCACGCGCAGGGAGCGTTCCACCTCAATGGTGAAGTCCACGTGGCCGGGCGTGTCGATGATGTTGATGCGCACGTTGTTCCAATAGCAGGTCGTGGCGGCGGAAGTGATGGTGATGCCGCGCTCCTGCTCCTGCTCCATCCAGTCCATGGTCGCGCCGCCGTCGTGGGTTTCGCCCATCTTGTGGGACACGCCGGTGTAATAGAGAATGCGCTCGGTGGTGGTGGTTTTGCCCGCGTCGATGTGGGCCATGATGCCTATGTTGCGTTGCTGATCAAGGGGAATGCTGCGCGGCACGATACAACTCCAAAATGCGGCAAATAAAAAGCCGGCGCGGGCCGGGTGCTGAGGGAGCGGAGAGGGGATGCGGGAGCCTGCCCCCGCGGGCGTGGGTCAAAAGAATTTTTGAGCGCGCCCCGCCGTCGTTCCTGTGTGCGGTTGCCGGTATCGGGTGTGGGTTGCTGAAAAAGGCCGGCGGCGCGCTGCGCCGCCGGCCGGGTCATCACCATCTGTAATGGGCAAAAGCCTTGTTGGCCTCGGCCATGCGGTGGGTGTCTTCTTTTTTCTTGACCGCGCCGCCCCGGTTGTTGAAGGCGTCGAGCAACTCGGCGGAGAGCTTGTTGACCATGCTCTTTTCGCCGCGCGCGCGGGAGTAGTTGATGAGCCAGCGGATGGCGAGGGCGATCTGGCGCTCGGAGCGCACTTCCATGGGCACCTGGTAGGTGGCGCCGCCCACGCGGCGGGCTTTGACTTCGAGCTGGGGCTTGACGTTCTCAACAGCCCGCTCAAAAGCGCGCATGGCGTCTTCATTGGACTTTTCGGCCAGCACTTCCAGCGACTTGTAAAAAATCGTTTCCGCCGCGCCCTTCTTGCCGCTGTACATCAGCCGGTTGACAAAACGGGCCACAAGGCGGCTGTTGAAAATAGGATCGGGCAAAATTTCGCGTTTGGGAATCGGGCCTTTGCGGGGCATGCGCTCCTCCTGAAGAGCTGCATCGTTATCCGACGGCATGGAGCTTTCGCTCCGCCTCGTGCGACACGCGCGCCGCCGGCGCGCCTCCCGGACATGCCGGAAGGAACGCGATACGCGTGCCACGATACTCAGTAGAAAGGGGGACGTTCCGCATACGGCCGGAGCAGGCCCCAGGGCGACGCGGGCGTCGCCTCGCCGCGAAGCGGCGGAGCGGGGCTGAAACAATGTTTCCAGACCCGCGGTCTTCGCTGAAAAAGCGGGGCCTTCCCAGCGACGTACTTATTTGGGCCGCTTCGCGCCGTATTTGGAACGGGCCTGACGGCGATCGGCCACGCCGGAGGTGTCCAGCGTGCCGCGCACGATGTGGTAACGCACGCCGGGCAGGTCTTTGACGCGCCCGCCGCGGATGATGACCACGGAGTGCTCCTGCAGATTGTGGCCTTCGCCGGGAATATAGGCCGTCACTTCGATGCCGTTGGTCAGGCGCACGCGGGCGACCTTGCGCAGGGCCGAGTTGGGCTTTTTCGGGGTTGTCGTGTAGACGCGGGTGCACACGCCGCGACGCTGAGGACAGGCCTGGAGCGCCGGGGTTTTTTTGCGTTTCACAACCTTCTTCCGCTCTTTGCGGATGAGCTGGTTGATTGTGGGCATGCGATCCTCCAGATAAATATTCTCAAAGGGGAAAATTTTTAAATCGGATGTCCCGCTCTGTCAAGTTTTTTCCGACTCGTCGGGCATATTCGCGGAGAAACAGCTCGGGACACTGTTCCGTTCTTGTCGGGACGCTCCGAACATCCTATACAGGAAACAGACGGAAAATGCCACCTCAACACCCGCGAGGATATTCCCATGTCGAACACCGCCGCCGTTGACGGCCTGCGCGCCTGTTTCGAACGCGCCTACGGCTTTGTCACGCAATACGTCGAGGTCTGCCCGGAAGAAATCTGGGCGAAAAAATTCGGGGGCTGGCCCGTGTGGCAACAGCTCTACCACGCTCTGAACACCTTCAATTTCTTTTTCCTGGATACGGATGAAGAACCGCGGCCGGGCCTGTATTCCGCGGAAGTGGCCCACTTTGAAAACTGTCCGGACACCCCGCCGGGCAAAGCCGATTTTCTCGCCTACGCCGGCCGCATGAAAACCTGGATTGATTCCCGCCTCGCCGGCCTGACCGACGCCGACCTGGGCACAATCCACGCGGGCATGAGCGCCCGCATGCGCCGCTTCGGCGCGACGCAGGACGTTTCCTGCGCCCAGGCCCTGGCCATGCTGTCCGGGCACACGCTCTACCACCTCGGCGCTGCCGACGCGGCCCTGCGCGAGCACGGCCTCAAAGGGGTATTTTAAGTCACGCAATGTGACGCAAACGTGACGCACTTGAAGAAAACAGGCGCGAAAGCCAGCCTGCGCATATGGAACTGTCCGAACTGCGCGGCCCCCTGCTGCTCTCGCTGAAAATTTCCGGCCTTGCCGTGCTGGTATCCTGCGTGTTCGGCATCCTTCCGGCCCGGCTGCTCACCCGCCGGCACGGCCCCCTGCCCGCCGTGCTCGACGTGCTCTGCACGCTGCCGCTGGTGCTGCCGCCCACAGTGCTGGGCTATTATCTCATCCTGCTTGTCGGCCGGCGCGGCCTGCTCGGCCCCCTGCTGCAGGAGGCCGGCATACAGCTCATCTTTTCGCCGCAGGGCGCGGTGGTGGCCGCCGGCGTGGTGGTGTTTCCCCTGATCTATAAAACCGCGCGCGCCGCGCTGGAATCCGTGGATCACAGCCTGGAGGACGCCGCGCGCACGCTGGGCGCTTCCGAATTGAAGGTTTTTGCGCTCGTCTCCCTGCCGCAGGCCTCGCGCGGCATTCTGGCGGGCATGGTGCTGGCTTTCGCGCGGGGCATGGGGGAGTTCGGCGCCACGCTCATGGTGGCGGGCAACATTCCCGGCCGTACGCAAACCCTGGCCCTGGGCGTGTACGACGCCTTCCAGGCGGGCGACGACGCGCGCGCGACCATGCTGGTCATCGTCACTTCGCTGACCTGCATGCTCGTGCTCGTGCTGGCCGAGCGGGTCACGGCGCGGGGGAACCGGCATGCTTGATCTCGCCGTGTTCGCCCGCCCCGGCGGGAAAGATTCACGCTTCGCGCTCGACGTTTCGCTCCGCATCCCTCAGGGGGAAGGCAAGACCGTGGTGCTCTTCGGCCCTTCCGGCGCGGGCAAAACCCTTACCCTCAGAGCAATAGCCGGGCTGCTGCGGCCGGAGCGCGGCCATATCTCCATCAACGGACGCTGTTTTTTCGACGATGCCCAAAATATTGACCTGCCCATACGCAAACGCCGCGTAGCCTATGTATTTCAGGATTTCGCCCTCTTCCCTCATCTGACGGTGGCGCAAAATCTGGCCTTCGGCCTGGGCGGACGCTGCTTTTTCCCGAAGGAGAAAGACCGGGAGCGCATGCGCCGCCTGCTGGAGTTCTTCGACATCGCGCCCCTGGCCGGGCGTAAGCCGGAAGCGCTTTCCGGCGGGCAAAAACAGCGGGTTGCCCTGGCCAGGGCTCTGATGACCGACCCGCAGATTCTTTTGCTGGACGAACCTTTTTCCGCCCTCGACCCCCTGCTGCGCAAGAGAATGCGGGAAGAATTCCGGGAAGTTCTGGCAACGATCGATCTGCCGGCCATCATGATCACCCACGATCCGGCGGACGTGGACGCCTTTGCCGATCATCTGGCCGTCTGCGCCGGCGGCCGCCTGCGGGCCGCCTTCCCTTTCGGGAAGGATGCGGCTGCGCGGACGCGTCCCACTGCGGATGTACTGGAGGATTTGCTGCGCGCGCCTGTTTGAAATTGACCCGTGCAAAAAAGCGCGGTACATACCGCACAACATAAGGTGTGCAGTATGCAGGAATCCAATTTTACCGTGCGTGTGGCCGAAGACCTGAAGGCTGCTTTTACCGAGGCCGCGCGCAGGCGCGACCGCACCGCCGCCCAGCTTGTGCGGGACTATATGCGCGCCGTGGTTCAGGAAACCCGCGAAAACGACGAATATGAAACATGGTTCCGGGCACGGGTGGAGGCGGCCAGGCAGGAGATGCGGGACGGTTGCGGCATTCCCCACGAAGAAATGCGGGCCCGTCGCGTTGAGCGACGCCGGCTTCTTTCGGAAAAAGCCGGCCGCCGGTCGCAATGAAGGTATTCTGGTCGCCTCGGGCGGAATACGAGCGCAACGCCGTCATCGATTATATCGCCGAAGACAACGTGACCGCCGCGCTGGAACTCGACGAGCGGCTGGATGCGCTCGGCGCAGGATTGCGGGAGTTCCCGCGCATGGGCAGGCCGGGACGGGTGGAAGGCACCCGCGAGTTCGTCGTGCATGAGCATTACATACTTGTGTACGAGCTTTTCGGGGAAGAAATCCATATTCTCTCGCTTCTGCACGCCGCCAAACAGTGGCCCCCGTTGTGCAAGCCCGCCCGCTCCCGCTACTGACGAACCGCCGTCAACACAACGGCAAACGCCTTAAAAGACACAACCAGCTCATCCCCCGGCTTCACGCCCGCCAGATCCTCCACGTCTTCAACGGCCACGGCGCAAACCCGGCTGCCGTCCCCAAGCTCCAGCACCACTTCCACGGCCAAAACCGAGCGCTGCACGCGCTCAACCCTGCCCATAAAGCGGTTGCGGGCGCTGTTCGGCAGGCCGGCGTCCCGGTGCAGCATGACCCAGGGGGCCTTGATCGTCGCCACGATGGCCTTGCCTTCGAAGAGATCGAGGTTTTTGAGGCTTTCTTCCGTGATCACGGTCACTATTTCCAGGCCCGTCAGGGTGCGCACGACAACTTCAACCAAAAAATCGCTCTGCCGTATGGAGGCGACGCGGCCCGAAAACACGTTGCGCGCGCTGGTTTTCATGATTGTCTCCCTGTGCAGGTACTCGCGCAGCGGGCGCGCGTATTCCCCGTTCCCTCGGCCGCCCCGCCCCAGAAATTGCTCCACCGCCGCCGGAGGCAGGCCCTTGCGGATCAGTTCCAGGCCCCTGGCCTCGCGCAGCGCGCGGGGGGAGGCACTTTCCGGCGGCAGGCCGCATTCGCGGGCGCGGGCGTAGAAAGAGCGCCGCACATAGCCCGGATCAAGGCGCGTCAGCCTGCCGCGCACGGAAAGCGCGGCAGGTTGGTCCAGCAGGCGTTGCAGGTTGTCGAGCAGGGGCAGGGCCATGGGCAGCTCGCGGGCGTGCGCTCCCCCTGCCATAATACAGGCGTCGCCGAGTCGTATGTCCCGCGTTTCGTCCAGATGCAGCGCTTCGCCCAGGCGCAGGCCGGCGTAGCGTATGAGCAGAAAAACCAGCCGGATGCGGGTGCGGGCGAGCATGCGCGCCGGGTCGCGCGCCCGTTCCACCCGCGCGCGGAAGCAGACGTCCAGGGCGGTCAGTTGCTCGGAGGAAAGAGGAGGCGCGTTGCCGGCTTCGGGTTGTTTCATATGTGGCGATGTTTCGGGCGAGTATGCCGCATATCCGCTGTCCGGCAAAATCAATCACGCTTTCGCGACAAGGCGTGACGACTTTGCGCGGCCGACCGGAGTATTTTACGCTTGAAACAGAGCATTTTTACACAAATTCCACCCTTTCGATCAAGGAGATCCCATGCGTTTGCATACGACGAACCTTCTCGGCGTCCTGCTTCTTTCCGTCCTTTGCGCGCCCCCGGCCCTTGCGGCGGAAATCACGGTCTCCGGCGCGGCAAGTCTGACCAACGTCTTCACGGAAATCAAGCCGCTCTTTGAGAAAAAATACCCCGGCGACACGGTTGCGCTGAATTTCGCGGCCTCCAATCCCCTGCTCCAACAGATACGCGAAGGCGCGCCCGTGGACGTTTTCGCCTCGGCGGATCAGGAAACCATGGACAAAGCCCGGGCCGAAAAGCTCATCGATCCGGCCACGCGCAAAAATTTCGCCGCCAACTCACTGGTGCTGATCGCGCCCGCCGGCAGCGCGTTGAAATCCGTCAAGGAGCTCAAACCGATCATGCGCATCGCCATCGGCAACCCGGATTCCGTGCCCGCCGGACGTTATGCGCGCGACGCCCTGACCACCGCCGGTCTGTATGACGGTCTGAAGGCCGCCTATATCCAGGGCAACAACGTGCGTCAGGTGCTGGACTACGTATCGCGCGGCGAAACGGACGCGGGCTTTGTCTACGCCACGGACGCCGTCGCCGCCGGGAACAAGGTGCGCGTGGTGGAAATCCTGGGCGGGCACAAGCCCATACTCTATCCCGTGGCCCTGGTCATGACCGGAAAAAACAAAGAAGCCGGCAAACGTTTCGTGGACTTTTTGTTCACGCCCGAAGCAGGCGCCGTGCTGGCCAAGGGCGGCTTCGCAAAACCTTAATGCGGACTTCATTCTCCGATTTTGCTCAAAATACGGTGCCGTTTTTTTCAGAGTCTGTCTCGCCTACATCGAACGCGAAGGAAAATACAGCAGAGACCATGAGGAAGTGCTGCACAGAGAGTCCGGCAATATGCCGGATTGGGTGAAGAATACGCCCGCTTCGTATTGGACTGCGGCGGCCGCGCACGAGCGGGCCAACGGGCGACTTTTCAAGCAACTGGAATTTGCGCTGCCGAGGGAGCTGAGTCCCGACCGGCAACGGGAACTTGCGGAGACGTTCTGCCGCTCCGTGGCCCGCACATAAAGACGGCCCCCTGCCCTACAGCTTCGCCGTCCACAAGGGGCATGACCGGGCAAATCCGCACTGCCATCTCATAGTGTCGGAACGGGTCAATGACGGCCACGCCCGCAGCCCGGAAACATGGTTCAAACGCGCCAGCAGGGAGCCGGGCAAAGGGGGAGCAAGAAAAACAGATGCGCTGCGCCCGCAGGAATGGCTGGAACAGACCCGGCAAGGCCGGGCCGTGCTCGCCTTGACTTGCCCCTAAAAAACTGGTCCACCTTACACTAACAAAAAGATCGTAAGCCCCAGGCTTTGCCTGGGGACTCACTTTTAAGGTGGACCAGTTTTTTTAGGGTCGGGTCAGCTTTCGTTGCGCCCACAACATTTTCCCCCGGCGTTCCGAGCTTCTCAAACGGAGAGAAGCGCAGCGTGAAACTGTTGCCAAGCGGGAAGCGGAGCCGAAACCCCGCTTTTTGCCATTCCAGCCTGTCCCGCAATTTTTCCAGTCCGCTCGCTATCCTCCGCGCGTTTGTCTTTTCGGGCATCCCCGGCACGAGGAAGAAAGACAAATGAAACGCATGGAGTGAATTTTTCACCGGGCCGATACGGCCGGCCCCGGGATCATCCGCGCGCTACAGCGTCACCGTATCGCCGGGCTGCATCAGGATGCAGCGGCAGCCGGCCTGTTTGGCCAGTTCCACGGAAAAGCCGTCCATGGTCTGGGCGATCACCGGGAAGGTCCCCCAATGCATGGGCACCACGGCTTTGGCCTTCAGCAGTTTCGCGGCGTGGGCCGCCTGGCGGATGTCCATGGTGTAGGTGCCGCCCGCCGGCAGCAGGGCGAGGTCGATGGAATACAATTCGCCCAGCACGGCCATGCTGGCGAAAATGCCGGTGTCTCCCGCGTGGTACACGGTGTACCCGTCGGGCAGGGTGAAGATATAGCCCACAGGCGACACGCCGGCGATGGTGTGGAAGGCCTGGGTCATGGTGATGGTCACGCCCTTGGCCTTGACCGAGCCGCCGATGTTGAAACCGTGGGCGTTCAGCATCTGCGCTTCGGGCACCCCGGCGGCCAGCAACTCGTCGCCCATGCCCACGGCCGTGGCCAGGAACGCGCCCGTGCGTTTACAGATGTCTGCGGCATCGCCCACGTGGTCGCCGTGGGTGTGGGTCACGGCCACAATATCGGGTTTATCTATGGCGTCGGGCTTGATTTTCGCCTTGGGGTTGCCGGTAAAAAACGGATCGATCAAAATGTTGACCCGGTCCGTTCCGGACTGGAAATCAAGCTGAAAATTGGCATGCCCGTGCCAGGTAAGCTTTTTGCTCATAGCTATCTCCTGCTGATCGCGGTAAAAGGAAAAGGAAAATACACCCGACCGTCATCATCTTTCGCCGGGGCGGCGGTATCTGTCAAGGGTGAGGATGGCATGCGCCCAGCCGTGCCACAGTGGCGCTGCCCGAACTTCAGCCCGCCGGCGAATGGACCATGAAATGAGAAAGGCTGTTCCGCCATGCACAGACACAAAAATATAGGGTTGGTCGCCCACGACGCGCGCAAAAAGGACATCCTGGACTGGGTTCGCTACAACGCGGCGAAACTGTGCCGGCACAACCTGATTTGCACCGGCACCACCGGCGGCATGGTCGCCGCCATGTACGAGGAGGAGTTTCCCGAACTGAACCCGCGCATCACGGTCCTGAAGTCGGGACCTTTGGGCGGCGACCAGCAGTTGGGGGCGAAAATCGCCGAAGGCGGGCTGGACATCCTGATTTTTCTGACCGACCCCATGACCACCCAGCCCCATGACGTGGACGTCAAGGCCCTGGTCCGGCTGTGCACCGTGTACAATACGGTCATTGCCTGCACCCGGTCCACGGCGGACTTCGTCATTTCCTCGCCGCTGTTTGAAAGCGCGTACAAGCGCGTGGAACACGAGTACACGGCCTATCTGCGGCGCGAAGCCCCGCGCTGACCCCGCGGCGCGCGCCGCGGAAGATGCGCCCGCGGCCATGCCCGCAAAGCAGAAGCTCCGTTCAGGATATGACTGAACGGAGCCGTGTCCCGGGCAGCTGTGGACGGCAAGGAGGGCGCCACTGGCATTCCGGCGACGCCGGACTTACCCCCCACGACTGCTGTTTTTCCACGAAACTGCAGTTTCGTGATTTCCGTATACCCCGGATTTTCCATGGCCCGCCAGTATATGTTTGAAAAAAAACACTATACGGTCATATAGTGTTTTTTCGGGATGCCCGCGGCAAAACAATCCGCTGCCAATGGTCAGGGATAATTTCCAATTTCCTTGCGGCTGAGCATCCGCACGGCCTCCGCCCGGTTTTTCACGCCCAGCTTCGCATAGATATTGGTCAGGGCCTTGCCCACGGTAATGGGCTTCAGCCCCAGTTCCTCCGCGACGGCCGGGTTGCTTTTGCCCTGAGCCACCAGTCCCATGATTTCCTTTTCCCGCCCGGTCAGGGCTTTTTTCTTTCCGTGCCGGGTCAGGGCGGTGAATTTTTCCGTCATGCCCGCCAGAGCGGCGATATAGGCGTCGCCTCGCGCCTGCGCCTGCAGCAGGCGCAGCGTGGGCAGGATGAAGCGGCCGTATTCGGCAAGGCTGAGCAGGATATGGTCGGGCCGGGCAAACCTGACCGCTTCGCGCAGCAAGGGCAATGCCTGTTGCGGACCTGCCAGGGCCTGGGTCGCGGCGGCCTGCATGGCGAACGCGTGGATCATTCCGAACAGGTTGGCGAAACGCTTCAGGCTGGCGGGCAGATCCTGGGCCAGAATTTCCAGACGCAGAAAATCGCCGTGCAGCAGCAGGGCTTTGCCGTGCACGATCTGGCTGAAAAAAAGTCCCTGATAGAAGCTGCGCATGTTCGCGATTTCCCCCCGCTGCAACCAGCCGGGAATGTTTTCATGGTTGCCCAGGCAGCCGTGGATGTAGCCCCGGCACAGGTCGAAACTGGTGCCCAGAATGGGGTGCCCGGCCCGTTCCACCTGCGGGGCCAGGTCATCCAGCAGCATACGGACCTTTTCCTGCGCGCCGGCTTCTCCTTCGGCCAGGAACAGCCGGGCCAGGGAAAAATTGGCCCCGATGATGGTGGCAAGCTGTTCCTTGCCGCTGGCCCGGTACACCGACTTGACCAGATAGGGTTCCACTTCTTTGAGCCGGCCGGTTTCCAGCAGGTATTCACCCCGAAACAGGTTTTTGGCTCCCATGCTGCATCCGTCGGACAGTTCCTGGTAATAGTGCAGATCGCTTTTCACAAGCTGCACCAGGTCCGCGTAGCTGCCTGCCTTGCGCAGATACAGGCAGGCGGCGTGGGGGTTGCCGAAGGTCCAGACCAGATTGCGGTGCGAAATGGCCGAACGCCCCTGCAGCAGCCTGTGCGCGGCGATGTAGCGTTCGCGCATGGCGAACAGGTCATTGAAATCGGCGATGGCCAGAATGACCTCCGCCTCGCCCTTGATCCGCCGCTGCATCGCCGCCGGGATGCTTTTTTCGCGGGCGAAGCGGGCAGTGGCTTCCTGCAGCATGGCCAGGCCCTCTTCCATGTGTACCCGCGACATATAATGATAGATGAAAGCCAGGTATCCGATGGGCCGCCGAAAGCGCACGGCCCAGGGAATATGCCCGAACACGCCTTTGACCCCGTCCGGGTCGAACATCACGACCAGCCCGTCGCTGGGCTGCTCGAACAGTTCCAGGACCCTGGTGAAGGCCTCTTCCGTGCCCGCGCGGTCAAAATGGCAGAGCGCCTGCACGATGTCGCCCCCGGCCGCGTGCCATTCCCCCGCCCGCGTGTGGAGCAGCGCCTTGTCCACATCGTCCGCCTCGGCCAGCATTTTTCCCAAAAAGGCCCGGAACAGGCTGTGCAGCCAGTACGTGTCCGTTGCCGGGTCGTAGCGCAGAAACGCGTTGCGTTCGTGCAGGGCCAGCAGACGGCGCGGCGCGGCCTCGTCCCCGCTGACGGCCGCCGCCTGGCGCGGGGTGAAGCTGTCCAGGACGGACAACTGCGCCAGCAGGCGCTGATCCTCACGGTCATACTGGGAGAAAACGGCGCTGTTGAGCAGCCCTTCCACCCCCCGGCCGGGGGCAAGCAGTCCGGTGGTCCTGTAATTCTGCAGACACAGCCACAAGGATGCCGCCCAGCCTTCGCTCTGGGTCCAGGCTTCCTGGGCCACGGCGGCGTTTTCGATGCCGTTCAGTTGAAAATACCGCACGGCGTCGTCTTCGGAAAAAGTCAGCAGGTCCTGGTCGAACACCACGGCCAGGCCTTTGACCTGCAACTCGTCCAGGTGCAGGGCCGGCCGCGTGCGGGACAGCATCAGCAGCCGCAGGCCGGGAATCTGCTCGCGCGTCAGCAGTTCGAGCAGATTGTCGCATTCCGGCGCATGGGCAAAGTGATAGTCGTCGATGACCATCAGGGTGGGGCGTCCGCCGAGATAGGCCTTGCCCTGTTCCAGCAGGCGCTGCAACTGGGCGCTGTCCTGGGGAAATCCGAGCTTGCGGAATGTGGGCGCCATGGGCGAGCCCTGCTCCTGCAGCTGGTTGCACATTCTGTCCCACAGATACAGGGCGTTGTGCATGCCGGGGTTCACCGTCAGATAAAAAATGCGGAACCCGAGGTGGCGCAGCAGCGCGCGCGCGGCCACGGTCTTGCCGTACCCCATGGGCGCGGTGAGCACCGCCAGGGGATAACGCATAACCGCCGCCTGCAGTGTCTGTGTGATATGCTCACGCGGCAACTGCCGCAGTTCCGGACCGGGCATGCATGTTCCTCCGGCGGCCGCTCCCGCTCGGGGTTCGGCATAATATGGCGAATTTATAGTATGTTATCTCACGGTGTCTGAAATCCATCAGTACCGAAAGCGTGTGTTTTTTGCAACGTGAATGTGGCCAAAAAGCCACACCGGATAGAAAAGTCACACCGCGCGGCGCAGGCGGGCCTGGAAAAAAGTCCGGGCATTTGAGGCCGGCCGGCGAATCGCGAATTGTGGCATGCTTGTTGCTAAAAGCGCGGCGGAGGCGACATGAGCCAAACGACCATACAAAAAGCGATCGAATGCACCGGGATCGGCCTGCACAGCGGCAAAACCGTACGCCTGGGACTGCGCCCCGCGGCCGAAAACACGGGCATCGCGTTCCACGTGCGGACCAGGGGGGGCATCAAAACCATCACCCCTTCGCCGGAAGCGGTGGTCGCCACCGGCCTTGCGACAACCCTGGGCGACGGCGACGCCAGGGTCGCCACGGTCGAGCATCTGCTTGCGGCCATCCGGGGCCTGGGCATCGACAATATCCATATCGACGCCGACGGGGGCGAAATCCCGATCATGGACGGCAGCGCCGCGTCCTTTGTCCTGCTGCTGCGCAACGCGGGCATCGCCCGCCAGACTTTGCCCCGTGAAGTGCTGCGCATCAAGAAATCCCTGACCTTCGCCAAAGACGGCAAATACATTGAGGCGCATCCGCATGACGGGTTTGCGGTGGATTATACCATCACCTTCCCGCACAAACTTATCGGCACCCAGAGGATGGTTCTTGAGATCACCCCCCAGACTTTCCGCCAGGTGGCCAAAGCCCGCACGTTCGGCTTCCTGCGCGAAGTGGAGTACCTGCGTTCGCGCGGTCTTGCCCTGGGCGGTTCCCTGGACAACGCCATCGTTCTGGACGACTGTTCCGTGGTCAACCAGGGCGGCCTGCGCTTTCCCGACGAATTCGTGCGCCATAAAATTCTGGATTTTGTCGGCGACATGTCCATGATCGACAAGCCGCTGCAGGGCCGTTTCGTTGTTTCCTGCTCCGGCCATGCGCTGAACAACGAATTCTTGCGCGCGGTGACCGCCAACGCGGATATTTATCTGGAAACCGTCACCCTGACCGAACCCGCCGCCGCGTCCGCGCCGGCCCAGGCGTCCCGCAAGGTCCTCGCCGCGGGCGCCGCGGCCCGGCAGCCGGCCATGGCCTCGTAACGTTTCGTCCCGCTTGCCGGCGCCCCGTTGTCTTCGCGGCGGGGCGCCCTTTTGTCTGCAGAGAACCCCGCGCCCGGCGCGGGTTCTCGTAGGCTTTCCGCTATGGATATGTGAGAAAACCCCCTTTTCCCCAATTTTTTTGCGGGGAGCCCCTGCCGCGCCCCGCGGCCGCCAATCCCCTGTCCGGCATGGCCGAGCATCGGGCCGGACTGCCTCGGCGCGCAGGCCGCGCGAGAAAATAAACTTTTTGCTTGCCTTTTTTCGCGCCGATAGGTAAAGAAACGCTCTTGTCGCTGGCGTAGCTCAACTGGCAGAGCAGCTGATTTGTAATCAGCAGGTTGCGGGTTCGAGTCCCATCGCCAGCTCCAGAGTGGTGGGGTTCCCGAGCGGCCAAAGGGAACAGACTGTAAATCTGTCGTCTATCGACTTCGGTGGTTCGAATCCACCCCCCACCACCACTTGACAAGCGACTCAAGCTGTAGGAGACAGGGTGCCTGTCGGAGAACTACGGCGAGTGCGCGGGAATAGCTCAATGGCTAGAGCATCAGCCTTCCAAGCTGAGGGTTGCGAGTTCGAGTCTCGTTTCCCGCTCCACCAAGCCCCGTCCTCTCCGTATACGGCCATAGGCGTCAGGAGAAATGCCCACGTAGCTCAGTCGGTAGAGCGCGTCCTTGGTAAGGACGAGGTCAGCAGTTCAATCCTGCTCGTGGGCTCCATATTTCAGGAACGTTTTTAGAGACACGATACCGTCGTCCCGAAACACAGAATAAAACGCCAGGGAGAGATAACCATGGGTAAGGAAAAATTTTCGCGGACAAAGCCGCACGTCAACATCGGCACCATCGGCCACATCGACCACGGCAAAACCACCCTGACGGCGGCCATCACCAAGATCGCGGCCATGAAGGGCGGCGGCAGCTTCGTTGCGTATGACCAGATCGACAAGGCGCCCGAAGAAAAAGAACGCGGCATCACCATCGCCACCGCCCATGTCGAATACGAAACCGCGAAGCGCCACTATGCGCACGTGGACTGCCCCGGCCACGCCGACTACATCAAGAACATGATCACCGGCGCCGCCCAGATGGACGGCGGCATCATCGTGGTCGCCGCCACCGACGGCCCCATGCCCCAGACCCGCGAGCACATCCTGCTTGCCCGTCAGGTCGGCGTGCCCTATCTGGTCGTGTTTCTGAACAAGTGCGACATGGTCGACGACGAAGAGCTGCTGGAACTGGTCGAACTGGAAGTGCGCGAGCTGCTTTCTTCCTACGGCTTCCCCGGCGACGACGTGCCCGTGATCCGCGGTTCCGCCCTGAAAGCTCTGGAATGCGACAAGGCCGATGATCCCAACGCCAAATGCATTCTTGACCTCCTGCAGGCCTGCGACGACTTCATCCCCGAACCGGTGCGCGACATCGACAAGCCGTTCCTGATGCCCATCGAGGACGTGTTCTCCATCTCCGGCCGCGGCACCGTGGTGACCGGCCGCGTGGAACGCGGGGTCATCAAGGTCAGCGAAGAAGTGGAAATCGTGGGCATCCGTCCCACCGCCAAGACCACCTGCACCGGCGTGGAAATGTTCCGCAAGCTTCTTGACCAGGGCCAGGCCGGCGACAACATCGGCGCCCTGCTGCGCGGCGTGAAGCGCGACGACGTGGAACGCGGCCAGGTTCTTGCCGCGCCCAAGTCCATCACCCCGCACAAGAAGTTCAAATCTGAAGTGTACGTGCTGTCCAAAGAAGAAGGCGGCCGCCACACCCCGTTCTTCAGCGGCTATCGTCCCCAGTTCTATTTCCGCACCACTGACGTCACCGGCATCATCGCCCTGGCCGAAGGCGTGGAAATGGTCATGCCCGGCGACAACGCGGTGTTTATCGTGGAACTGATCGTGCCCATCGCCATGGAAAAGGGCCTGCGCTTCGCCATCCGCGAAGGCGGCCGCACCGTGGGCGCGGGCGTTGTGTCCGAAATTCTGGAGTAAGCGATGCGGGTGAACATTCTGCTTGCCTGCACTGAGTGCAAGCGACGCAATTACGCGACATGCAAGAATAAAAAGAACACCACCGGCCGGTTGGAGCTGAAGAAGTATTGTCCCTGGGACAAGAAAATGACTCTCCACCGCGAAACGCGCTAGCGCGCCGGTGGCAAACGCAGGGCAGTAGCTCTAACGGTAGAGCGCCGGTCTCCAAAACCGGATGTTGGGGGTTCAAATCCCTCCTGCCCTGCCATAGTGCACAATTGTGCTCCGGCGCGAGGCGGATATGGCCAAACAGAGCAAAGAAAACGAACAGTCCTCCGCATCTTCTTCGGGCGGCATCGCGGGGCAGATCGCCACGTTCCGCGAGTATCTTGAAGAATCGAAGGCTGAAATCAAAAAGGTCAACTGGCCCACAAAAAAAGAAGCCAGGGTGACCAGCATAGCCGTTTTGGTCCTGGTCGCCGTCATGGCCGTGTTTCTGGGTCTTGTGGACCTGGGATGGACGAAGATTATCGAAATCATTCTTTCCCCGGGCGTATAAGATGGCTGACCAAGAGAACACACCAAAAGCGCGGTGGTATATTGTCCATACCTATTCCGGTTTTGAGAACCGGGTGGACCTGACGATCCGCGAGATGATGCGCACCGGGCAGGACCACGGCCTGATCGAGGAAGTGGTCGTGCCCACGGAGCGCGTCATTGAACTGGTGAAGGGAGAAAAGCGGACCAGCACCCGCAAGTTCTATCCCGGCTATATCATGCTGCGCATGGTTATGACCGACCATTCGTGGCATCTTATTCAGTCCATCCCGAAGGTCACCGGTTTTGTGGGCGGCAAAAACCGCCCCACGCCCATGCGCGATTCCGAAGCAGCCAGGATCCTCGAAATGATGGAGGCCCGGCAGGAACAGCCCCGGCCCAAGTTCAGCTTTGAGCGCGGGGACGAGGTTCGCGTTATTGACGGTCCTTTCAGCGGTTTCAACGGCACGGTGGAAGATGTGAACTACGACAAGGGAAAACTGCGGGTTTCCGTGTCCATCTTCGGCAGGCAGACCCCGGTGGAACTTGATTTCGTCCAGGTTTCTAAAGAGTAAGTCCCCGGCGCCGTCCGGATTGTATAAGGAAACAAACCATGGCCAAGAAAGAAGTTGCGAAAGTAAAACTGCAGATTCCCGGCGGGGTGGCCAACCCTTCCCCGCCCGTGGGTCCGGCGCTCGGGCAACACGGCCTGAACATCATGGAATTCTGCAAGGCGTTCAACGCCAGAACCGCGGATCAGAAAGGCACCATCATTCCTGTGGTGATCACTGTCTATCATGACCGCACCTTCACGTTCATTACCAAGACCCCCCCGGCCTCGGTGCTGCTGGCCAAAGCCGCCAAAATCGAAAAGGGGTCCGGCGAACCCAACCGGACGAAGGTCGCCGCGATCAGCATGGCCCAGGTCGAGGAAATTGCCAGGGTGAAGCTTCCCGATCTGACCGCCAAAGATCTGGACGCGGCGAAAAAATCGATCATGGGCACCGCCCGCAGCATGGGCATTGACATTCAATAAGTTGATCACCTGTACTGCCGTCCGCCCCCCTGCGGTGCGGGAAGACGCGGATTTCGCGTTTCGCGGCAGGAGATAAACGAGCAAGGAAAAGGTGGGTACAATGCCCAAACACGGGAAGAAATATCGCAAAGTCCTGGAAGGGGTGGACCCCCAGGCCAAATATTCCATAGAAGACGCCGTGGCCAAAGCGCTGGCCGCATCGTTCGCCAAATTTGACGAAACCGTCGATCTGGCCCTGTGCCTGGGCGTTGATCCCAAGTATTCGGACCAGATGGTGCGCGGCGCCTGCGCCCTGCCTCACGGCCTGGGGAAAACCGTACGCGTGGCCGTGTTCTGTAAAGGCGACAAGGAGGCGGAAGCCAGGGCCGCCGGCGCGGACATCACCGGCGCGGAAGAGCTGGTGGCCAAAATCAAGGAAGGCTTCCTCGATTTTGATACCGCCATCGCCACCCCCGACGTCATGGCCCTGGTGGGGCAGGTCGGCCGGGTTCTGGGCCCGCGCGGCCTCATGCCCAACGCCAAAACCGGCACCGTCACCTTTGACGTGGCTGCCGCGGTGAAAGAAGTAAAGGCCGGCCGCGTGGAATTCAAGGTCGATAAAGCGGGCGTGCTGCACGCGCCGCTGGGCAAGGTGTCCTTCGGTCCGGAAAAGATCATGGAAAACCTCAAGGCCCTGCTGGACCAGATCAACCGCCTGAAGCCTTCCGCGGCCAAGGGCAACTATATGAAAACCATGGCCGTTTCCACCACCATGGGCCCCGGCTTCAAGGTGGACGTGACCACGCTCAAAAAGTTTATCGAAGGCTGAAATTTGGGGGGCTTGCCCCCCGAAACGTCTTGCCGCCGGCCTCCGGCGGAAAGGCGGGATTGCCGGCGCGCCGGGCCGCAGGCCCCATGCCGCCGGATAATCACGGGAAGCTCGTCTTCCCGACGGCAAAGGCGGAATTTCGAGTCGAAGACGGCGGGCGGCGCAAGCCTTAATCTCCCGCTCAGACAAGATTCTTTGGCTCGGCATTCCACACGACAAACCCCAACGTGAGGAGCATCACGTGAATAGGTCAGAAAAAGCCGCCCTCATCGAGCAGATACGGTCGCAAACCGTATCGGCTTCCATTGCGGTCGTGACCGATTTCCAGGGCATGTCGGTGGAAGAGCTGACCCGGCTGAGAGTGAAAATCCGCGAAAGCGGCGGCGAATACCACGTCGTGAAGAACACTCTGGCCCGCATCGCTCTGTCCGACACGCCGCACGCGTCCATTAAAGACAACTTTAAGGACAACTGCGGCATGGCCTTGGGTTTCGACGATCCGGTGGCGGTGGCAAAGGCCGTTTCGGAGTTTGCCAAAACCAGCAAGCTGTTGAAAGTCCGGCATGGCAGCCTGGAAGGCAAAGCCCTTTCCGCCCAACAGGTGGAAGCGCTGGCCCTCCTGCCCGGCAAGGAACAACTGCTCGCTCAGGTGCTTGGCACCATGAACGCCGTTCCCACCAACTTTGTGTCGCTGATGGCTAACATGATCCGGCCCCTCCTCTATGCGCTCAAGGCGCTTGAGGAAAAAAAGGCCGCGTAGCCGCCCCCTCCCTTTAACCAGAGCCAAGCCAAAGATTGAAGGAGTCATCCCATGGCCGTTTCCAAACAAGACGTTGTTGATTTCATTGCCAATATGACCGTTCTGGAACTCTCCGAGTTCATTAAGGAACTGGAAGAGAAGTTCGGCGTTTCCGCCGCCGCCCCCGCCGCCGCCATGGTTATGGCCGCCGGCCCCGCCGCTGCCGCCCCCGCCGAAGAAGAAAAGACCGAATTCGACGTCGTCCTGAAAGAAGCCGGCGCCAACAAAATCGGCGTCATCAAGGTCGTCCGCGCCCTGACCGGCCTCGGCCTCAAGGAAGCCAAGGACAAGGTCGACACCACGCCTTCCACCCTCAAGGAAGCCGTGTCCAAGGAAGAAGCCGAAGAAGCCAAGAAGCAGCTTGTCGAAGCCGGCGCCGTCGTCGAACTCAAGTAAGCTGGATTTTTCCCGCTTTGTCCCCTGCTCCGCCTTGCGCGGCGCGGGGGATTTTTTTTATCATGCGGCCAGCCCGGCCAACGCCGCCACACCATGCAGAGCCCGGCGGAGGAAAACATGACGCCAGAACTGTACGCCTCGTTGTTCCCGTTCGCGCTGTGGGCGGGCATCTGCCTGCCGCTGTCCGCCGTGCTGGCCCTGCTGCTGAACGCCCGGACGCGCGCGGCCGGCGGCGCTTCGGGCGGCCCCGCTCCCGGCCGGCCCTACCGCTGGTGGTACTTTGTCTCCATTCTGGCGATCACCGGCGGAATGGCCGCCGTGCCGCTGTTTGCGGAGAGCGCCCCCCTGGCCTTTGTCGGCCCGCTCTACATCGTGCTGGGTATGGGCGCGATCACGCGCTCGCGGCGCAGCATGGCGCTTTTGACGCTGGCCGTGTGGCCGCCCGCCGCGCTGCTGGCCTTGTGGTTCTGCGCCGGGCTCGGCCGGATGGATGTGGGAATTTTTATCGATCTGCTGCTCGCGGGCGCGCTCTTCCTGCATTGCGCCTACCTGCGCAGGCGGAGAGGAACATACGCGCCGGAGCGCGGCGGGAGAAGCGCCGCCGGGACGCCCGCGCCGGATCTGCGGGACGACAGGCGCTAACGCTCTTCCTGGGCGGAATGCCTCAGCGGGCCGCCAAAAACTGGCCGCGCGCGGCAAGCACCTTGTGCAGAAAAGCCCTGGTTTCGCGGGCGGGAAACTTTTCGGTCAGGCTCGCCAGCACCTCGTCGGGCGTCATGGCGTTGATGGCGGCCACGGCCGCTTCGCGGCTGGAGCCGAAGAGCCGCAGCACCGCGCCCGAGCCGCCGTTGTACGCGGCGATGACGCAGTAATCCAGGCTTTGCGGGTTCTCCACGCCTTCAAAGTGCCTGGTGCGCAGAAGGTGCAGGTAGGTGGTGCCGTAGCGGATATTGTTGTCGGGGTTGAGCAGCTCCTCGGGCGAGGGCTGGCCTTCGCGGCCGATCCAGCGGTGCACTTCGCCGCCGGCGGTATGGGGAACCACCTGCATCAGCCCGTGCGCGTCGCGCCCGCTGATCAGGGTGGGATCGAAGCCGCTTTCGGTTTTCATGATGGCGAGCACAAGGGCGGCGTCAAGCTGATACTTGGCCGCGTAACGCTCCACGGCGCCCTGATAGCGCGCCTGGCTGCCCCGCGGCTTCTGGGCCAGAATGCGCCCGGACAGCGAGGGGATGACGCGGCAAAACTCCCTGCCGTCCAGCTCGGCCCAACGCAGCGGGCGGCCGTCCGCGTCCAGGATTTCGCCGCCGCCGGAGAGCGCGGCCGCCTCCAGCAGGGAGGAAAACAGCTCGCCGTCGCCCACGGCCGCCAGGGGAGACAAAAAAGTCTGCGCCGACATCCGCCAGCGCGCCGCGCTCGGGACGGGACGGGGGCCGTCGGCAGTCAAAATGCTGACGGATCGCCCGCCCAGATGCAGCCAGCCCTCGCCGGAAGCGGCCGCGCCGGCATCAGCAACTGTGGGCTCGGGCTGAAAACGCCCGGAAACCGAGGCGACGGAACCACCGTGGAGCGCATCGCGCAGGGGCAGGCGCGCGTCTTTCGGGTCGGACACGAATTTCCCGCGCCACTCGGCGGGCACGGGGAGCGAGGCAGGGGTAAAACCGGCCAACATGCCGCCCAGGGCGGCAAAAGCCAGGCAGGCGCACGTTTTTTTGAGGTGTCGTTTCATATCCGGCGTCCTTGGTGAGCGGATGAACGGAGGGAAGCGTTGCGGCCCAAGCGCCGCATACGGATTTCCGGCTCCATGCCAAGGACTTTGCAAATCTCATGCCGGAGAGACGGCAACACGCCTTGGCGTCATAGCGGGGACAAGACGCCAGTGTATCTATGGATCGTTCCGCACGTTATTGTCAACTGTGCGAATAGTTTAGACTATTTCAAGACATGCGGCGCGGGCCGCGCGCGGGGAGAAACGGCGATCGGCGCGAGCGCCAGTGCTGCCGGTTGGCGGGCGATCGGAGCGTCCCGGCAAGGCACGGCCGGCGGACGCACAACGCGCGCCGGACAGGCAGCGGGCGGCGGACGCCTCAGCCTTCGCCGGTCTCTTCCTGTCCGGCCGGCCCGGCCTGCACGGCGCGCGAGGCCGCAAAAACGGCCCGCCAGATGTTCTCCACCTGATCACCGCTCAGCGGGCCGCCCAAAGCCTCGTTGCGGGCGCACAGGCGTTCCAGCACGGCGTGTTCGCGCTCCGGCTGGAGCACGGCCCGGCCTTCGGCGTGCTTGATTTTTCCGATGCGCAGCGCAAGTTTGGCGCGGCGGTTGAGCAGCGCGAGCAGGTTGGCGTCCACGGCGTCGATCGCCTCGCGCAGCGCTTCGAGTTCGCTATCGGGCAACGTGTCGTGTTGCGGCGTATCGCTGGTCATGGCTTGCCTCCTATTCGCGTATGTCTTCCTGAATGCGCATGCCGAAATGGCGTCCGGCCTGATCCGCGCGGCACAGCACCTCGTCGCCCGGCCGCAGGGCCACCACGCTGACGGGCTCGCCGCCGGGCCGCACCAGGCGCACGGTTTCGGCGTTCTGCACAAAGACGCCGCCACAGCGGCCGTCCGCGGTTTCGGCCTCGATCAGCAGCATGGGCCGCGCCTCCACCTTGACCCGGCCAACCACGGCCCGCGAAGCCGCGCCGTCCGCGCCGACGATCAGCGCCTCGCCGCCGGGGCGGAATTCCTCCAGGTAGCGGGTGGCGTCGCCGGGCAGCAGCGCGTAGGCGTGGACACCCCCGGCGTTCACGCGGAACGGCCGGGCGGCCACGTATTCGTTGGGCTCGGTTTCGGCGTGCACCAAAAAGAGGAAGGCGCTGGAATTACCCGTCAGCATGCCCTGCCCGCGCCGCAGCAGCGAAAGCGTGTCCACGCAGACCCGGTGGCCCATGCCCACGGGCCGCACGTCGCGCACGCGCGCCGCCACAAGCTCCACGGGCGGCTCGGCCTCGCGGGCCGCGGCCATGATGTCCTTGATGCGCGGCAGGCCTTCGGCCGTCACCACCAGAACGGGCACGCCGCGTTCGAGGATGCCGAGCGCCAGCCGCGCTTCTTCCGGCGTGGCCACTTCCACGGCCAGCCGCCCGGCCACGCGCGGATCGGGGTGCGCCAGCAGGTTTTCGAGCGGAATGACCTCCCAGCCGCGCGCGATCACCACGTCCTCGCCGGCGGCCAGCCGGGCCGCCGCGTCCTGCTCGTCCGCCTTGGCGGCCAGGCGGATCACGGGAAAGGCGTCGTCGGGCCGCGCGTCGCACAGGGCCAGGGCCGAGGCGGCGGGCACGTTGTCGGTCAGCAGTCCGGCCACGCCGGATTCCAGGGCCAGGGTTGCGCTTTCCACGGCAAAGGGCGCGCAACGGGCGTAGATGCGAGGGGCGGCGCGCATTATTCGCCCACCACGGCAAGGGCCTGTTCCAGTTCCCAGCCCTCGTGCACGATGCCGCGCAACGCAGCCAGCAAGTCCACGCGGCGCGGATGCTGGAAGATGTTCCGGCCCACGGAAAGGCCCGCCCCGCCCGCCAGCAGCGAGTCGCGCACCATGGTCAGGAAGTCGCGCGTGGAATCCAGCCGGGGGCCGCCCGCGATCACCACGGGCACGCAGCAGCATTCCACCACGCGGGCGAAGCTGTCCATGTCGCCGGTGTAGGGCACCTTGACCACGTCCGCGCCCAGTTCCACGCCCACGCGCGCGCAATGCGCCACAACCTCGGGGTCGAAGCCGTCGGCGATGCGCGGGCCGCGCCCGTACATCATGGCCAAAAGCGGCATGCCCCAGGCTTCGGCCGACTGGGCCACGCCGCCAAGCTGGGTGAGCATTTCGCGCTCGTTTTCATCGCCCAGGTTGACGTGGACGGACACGCCGTCCGCGCCGAGGCGTATGGCCTCCTCCACGCTGGTCACCAGGGCCTTGCTGTTGGTCAGCGGGCTCAGCGACGTGGAGGCCGAAAGGTGGACGACAAGGCCCAGATCGCGCCCCGCCGTCCTGTGGCCGCAACGCACCAGGCCCTTGTGCATGAGCACGGCGTCCGCGCCGCCGCGCGCCATGTCGGACACCGTTTCGCGCATGTCGGTGATGCCGTCGAGCGGCCCCACGGAAACCCCGTGGTCCATGGGCACGATGATCGCGCGCCGGGTATCGCGATTAAAAATACGTTCCAGCCGGACTCGTTTTCCCAGATGCATGGCTTTTCCCCTGGCGGACAACCGCCGGTTGCGGAACCACAGCGTGCCCTTGTCCCCTTCCGCCGGACGCGAAAAAGGGCCGCAGGCTGTTTGCCTGTGGCCCCTGGTGGACGAAAAAACGCGCGGCTTCGCTCACCCTGTGGCCACAGGCCCGCCGTACGCGTAATACACCGGACGAAGATTCCGGCAAAGCGTGAAACAGGGGCTGAGGCGAGGGGTCATGGCAAACTCCGCAATGTGATGGCTGACTATACGGACGAGGCGAAGCGGCTGTCAAGTGCCGATCGCGGGGCGAAAAATTCAGGACTTCGTTTCCGGGCGGGGGTGCGCGTTCTTGCGGGGCGCGCCGTTCGGCCGGGGTTTCAGCGCGGCCAGCAGCACCGCCAGATGCGCCGGGCGGCCGTATGCCGCGGCCGCGGCCTTGATCCGCTGGTAGGCGAACACGTCCATGTTCTTGGCCTTGTCCAGGCTGGCCAGCGGAAATTCGGCCCGGGCCATGGTGCGGTGCCCGCCGCCCGAGCCCACGTCGCCAAAAGCCGCTCCGGCCAGCGCGCCCAAATCCAGCGCGCCGAAGCCGCCCCGGAAAATCACCACGCCCTGATCCTTGACGCGGCCGCACACCGCCACCCAGTGCAGGCCGTGAACCCGCAAAAAGAAATCCGCCACAACCACCAGCAAGTCCGCGCTTTCCACCACGCCAAGCGAGGTGAAGTGCCCGCTGCCGCACGGGCGCAAGTCGGTGAACGCGCGGGAAAAATACGGCAGCCACTCCATCAGGTATTCGCTGCGCATGATGCGCGTCAGCAAAAACGGCTCGGCAAAGCGCGTCAGGTAGTGGTAGGCGCGCAAATCCACCTCCGCGCTTTCCCGGCCGAACGTGTTGGTGTCCGTGCGGATGCCGTATTGCAGGGCCGTGGCGAGGCGGCGGCCCGGACGGATGCCCGCGTTGTACAGGTAGACCGTCATGATGGCGCAGGTGGTGCCGCCGCCCTGGCGTATGTCCTGAAACGGCGCGGCCGTAAGTTTGGGCGGCAGGGGATGGTGATCGATGATCACCGAAAAATCGATGCCCGCGAAGGCCGGGTGGTGATGCGGCTGCGAATCGATCAGCGCGAAACGCTGGAATTCGCGGCCGAGTTCGGGCGTCCACAACAGCAGCGGAATGCGCAGGTAGCGAATCATGGCCAGGTTGTCCGGCCGCGTGATCTCGTTGACGCGGGCTATGGCCACGCCCCGCACGCGCTGGCGGATCAGGCGCTGGAAGGCCAGCGCCCCGCCCATGGCGTCGGGGTCGGCGTTGATCATGATGAGCCAGCTGTCCTCGCGCGACAGCAGGTCATCCAGGGCCGCAAGCTGCTGATCCAGTTTGGGAAAATACGCCATACGTCCGCCTTTTACGCTTCGGCCGCGCCGGTCAGCGCGCGCAGCACGGGCCAGGATTGCACGATCCCCTCCCAGTCGAAAACCTCTATCAAATGCGTTGTGCCGCGCGGCAGCAACGCGGCCACACGAGCGGCAAACGCGGCTTCGTCCGGCGTCCAGGCCGTCAGCGGCAAATGCCGGTCGGCCGCGCCGGGCGCCGACCAGTGCGCCAGCCGCACGCGGGACAGGCGGCCGGGCTCGTCCAAAAGGCTGTGCTGGTCAAAGGCCATGACGTGCGCCACGTCCAGGCACAGGGGCGCGTCCGGCGGCACGTCGGCCCGCGCCCACGGCGCGGAGCCCTGCGTGTTTTCCAGCAGCAGCGCGGCCGGATCGTGGCCCGCGCTTGTCCAGGCCGCCATAAAATCGCCCAGCCACGGGCCTTCGCGCTCCGGCAGATGCAACACGGCCGCCCAGGGCCGCAAAAAGGCCGCCCGTTCCCACGCGCCCGCGCAGGCTCGCGCCGCATGGGCGCCGTCTTCCTGATCCGCGTCCACGGGCAGATGCACATGCCAGCGCAGGGGCAGAGCCGCCAGTTCGCGCGGCAATTCCTCCTCCGGCATGAAGGCCGAGGACGACTCAAAAAAACACAGGCCCACCTCGGCCACGCGCCCGGCCAAAAAACGGGCGTTGAACGCCACGTCGCCCGGCAGCGACCACGAAGGCGCGGCGAACGGCCATACCATAGGAGGCACCTCTTGCGCACAGCCTAACGACTTGCCCGCGCGCCGTCCATGCAAATCCCGAAAATAATACGCTCCGCCCTCTTCGGCTGGACAGCCGAAGCCTCAGCGTTTATTCTTTTTTCATGTCGTCACCGTTCCGCTACCGCCGCCCCCTGATCCTCGCCTCATCGTCGCCCCGCCGCCAAACCCTGCTGGCCGGGCAAGGCCTCGACTTCCAGATCATCGCCCCGCTGCTGCCCGAGCCCAAGCCCCTGCCGGGCGAAGACCCCGCAAGCTACGCCCTGCGCGCGGCCACGGCCAAGGCCGAAGAAGCCCTGGCCGCCTATCTCAGCGCGCGCCCAAACGCCCTTGAGGACGAAACCGCCCGGCCCCTGGCCCTGGCGGCCGACACCATCGTCACGCTGGACACGGCGGAGGGCGTGGTCATCCTCGGCAAACCCGTATCGGCCGCGCACGCCCTCGACATGCTCACCCGCATGGCGGGCCGCGCGCACACGGTGATCACGGCCTGCTGCCTGCTGCCGCAAGGCGGCCCGGCCGAGCTTTTTGCCGACTACGCCCGCGTTACTTTCGCCCCCTGGCCGGAAGATGTGCTGCGCGCCTACGTTGCCACCGGCGACCCTCTGGACAAGGCCGGAGCTTACGGCATCCAGGGGCAGGGCGCGTTTCTGGCGGAAAAAATCGAAGGATCGTGGTGCACGGTGGCGGGTTTGCCCGTGCATCGCGTCATCGCCTCGCTGCTGCGGATGGGAGCCATCGCGCCGCGTTCTCTCCCGCCCGGCGACATTACCTAACCCACAAGGAGCGCGTCATGGAATGTACGGAATTTGCCGAACTTGTTGCCGCCGCCCGCACCTGCCGCCGCTTTCAGGGCGACCGCGCCCTCGGCGCGGACAAGCTGGCCTCCCTCGTGGATCTGGCGCGCATCAGCCCCTGCGCGCGCAACCTGCAAACCCTGCGCTACGTCACCATCCACAGCCAGAGCGCCCGCGACGCCGTGTTCGCCATGATCACGCTCGGCGCCGCGCTCCGGCCCGAACAGCGCGCCACCGCCAAACAGAGCCCCGGCGGCTACATTGTCATCCTCGGCCCGGCGGGCTCTTCCGGCTTCACCCTGATGGACGTGGGCATCGCCGCGCAGACCATCAATCTCGGCGCGGCCAAAGAAGGCCTGGCCTGCTGCATGGTCGGCTCGTTCCACAAGGAGCGCCTGACCGCGCTGATTTCGCCGCCCGAAGGCCTGGAGCCGCTGCTGCTGCTCGCCCTCGGCGCGCCGGGCGAACGCCGCCGCCTCGAAGCCCTGCCGTCCGACGGCTCCGTCACCTATTTCCGCGACGCCGCCGACGTCCACTGCGTGCCCAAGCGCCCGCTCGACGCCGTCCTGCTCGCCGCGTTTTAGAGCAGTTTAACGTTGAGAATATGCCGCCTGGACACAATGTCCCGCCGTATTTTCACGCTGAAAACACCCTCACCCCCAACCCCTCCCAAAGCCTTATGCAACACATGATCGAAGACACACTGGCTAGGATGCGGGACAAAGCCCCGCTGGTTCACAACATCACCAATTTTGTGGTCATGCAGGTAACGGCCAACGCCCTGCTGGCCGCCGGAGCTTCGCCGCTCATGGCCCACGCCGTGGAGGAGCTTGACGATCTGCTCGCCATCTCTTCCGCCCTGGTGCTCAACATCGGCACGCTGGACGAAGCCTGGATCGCGGCCATGCACAAGGCCGGAGCCTGCGCCAACGCGCGCGGCGTGCCCGTGGCGCTTGACCCCGTGGGCGCGGGCGCTTCCCGCCTGCGCACCCAGAGCGCCCTGGCCCTGCTGGAAAGCGTGCGCCCCGCCGTGCTGCGCGGCAACGCATCCGAAATCATGGCTCTGGCCGCCGCGCTGGCCCCCTCCGAGCCCCGCGCGGACGCCAAAACCACCAAGGGCGTGGACAGCGCCAACACCAGCCACGAAGCCGCTCAGGCCGCCGAAGAGCTGGCCCGGCGCTTCCGCTGCGTCGTCAGCGTCAGCGGCGAGATCGACCGCATCACCGACGGGGATCAAACCTGCCTCGTGCGCGGCGGCTCCCCGCTCATGACGCGCGTCACCGGCCTGGGCTGCTCGGCCACGGCCCTCACCGGGGCCTGCCTGGCCGTGGCCCCGCCCCTCGCGGCCGCCACGTCCGCCATGGCCCTCATGGCCCACGCCGGAACGCGGGCCGCCGCCGTGGCCAAGGGCCCCGGCTCCTTTCTGCCCGCCTTCCTCGACGCCCTGGCCGCCGCCAACCCGGCCGAGGCCGCCCGCCAGGTCTGGCTGGAAGCCTGATGCCGGCCGGAACGGCTTAAAGGAAAGATCATGATCCGTTGGCGCGACAAAGCCGATTACCGCCTCTACCTGGTGACCGACCGGGATCTCTGCCTGGGCCGCCCCCTGGAAGATATTGTCCTCGCCGCCGTGCGCGGCGGGGCCACCATGGTGCAACTGCGCGAAAAAACGGCGGACACGCGCGAGTTTCTGGAGCTGGCGCGCCTGCTGGCCCGCGAACTGCACCCCCGGGGCGTGCCGCTGATCATCAACGACCGGGCCGACATCGCCCTCGCGGCGGGCGCGGCCGGCCTGCACGTGGGCCAGCGCGATCTGCCCGCCCGGGACGCGCGCGCCCTGCTCGGCCCGGACGCCATCATCGGGCTCTCGGTGGAGGATCGCAACGACCTGATCCTCGCCCAGGACGAGGACGTGGACTACCTGGGCATCAGCCCGCTGTTCGCCACCAGCACCAAGGCCGACACCGCCCCCCCGTGGGGACTGGCCGGGCTGGCCAGCGCCAAGTCGGTCAGCTGCCTGCCGCTGGTGGCCATTGGCGGCATCCACACGGGCAACGCGGCCCAGGCCGTGATCCACGGCGCCGCAGGCCTGGCCGTGGTCTCCGCCGTATGCTCCGCCCCGGACCCCGAAGCCGCCGCCCGCGCCCTGCGCGCCTGCTTTCGTTAGAGCATTTTCACCTTGAAAATGCTCACGGAACTGAGCGTAGCGAGGTTCCGCCGCGAAGCCAGAGTAGCCGCGATTCACTCGCGGCGTTAAACGACGGCGGAGGCGTGAAACCTAAGAAAAAGAACATCGTGTCCAGGTCAAGCAGCATTTCAAAGTTAAACTGCCCTAAAAAGCACGGGGAGGCTCCGCCTCCCCGTACCCCTCCGCCAAGGGGGCGCGCCCCCTTGGAACCCGCATTTCCGGCCGCGCTCCGCGCGGCCAGCGTGTTTTACAGCGGAAAACTCAGCTTTTTGCGTCCGGAATCTCCGCCAGGCCTTCCCGGCCAGAACGCCGCCGGTGGCGGAAAAAAACCAGCGCGGTCGCCACAAAGGCAAGGCCGTCGGACGTGGGCAGCGAAAGCCAGATGCCGTCCAGCCCGTACAGGGCCGAAAGCAGGAAGAGCGCGGGCAGCAAAAAGATGAGCTGGCGCGTCAGCGAAAGGAAAATGGCCGTGGAGGCCAGACCCACGGACTGAAAGTACGACGAAATCACGATCTGGCTGCCCACAAGGAAAAACATCGCCGACGCCAGGCGCAGGCCCCGCACGCACAGGCCGTGGAGTTCGGGGTCGCTCGTGAACATGCTGGCCAAGAGCGAGGGCAGCAGCTCCGCCGCCAGAAAGCCCGCCGTGGTGACCGCCGTGGCCGCCGCAACGCCGTAGCGCAGCGTCTGCCGGACGCGATCCGGCCGTTTCGCCCCGAAATTGTAGCCGAGCAGCGGCTGCATGCCCTGCGTCAGGCCGATGATGATCATAAAAAAGAGCATCATCAAACGGCTGATAATGCCGTAAGCGCCAATCGCCAGGTCGCCCCCGTATTTGCGCAGGCTGAGGTTGTAGACGATGACGATCAGGCAGGCGCACACGTTCATCAAAAACGGCGACAGCCCGATGGACAGCATGGGCAGCAGCACGTCGCGCCGGATGCGGTAAATGCCGCGCCGCAGCCGCACGCTGACGCCGAACCGCGTGAAGTGGATCAGAAAGCCCGTCAGCGCCACGGCCTGCGAGCAGATCGTGGCCAGCGCCGCGCCCTTGATGCCCCACTGGAACACAAAGATGAACAGCGGCGCCAGCACCAGATTGACGCCCACGCTCAGCACCGTCATCAGCAGCGAGCGGCGCGGGTGGCCCGAGGCGCGCGTGACGTGGCTGAGGCTGAGCATGGCGCAAAAAATCGGCGCGCCCATGAAAATAACGCGCATAAAATCAGCCGCGTAGGGCAGCGTGGCGTCGCTGGCGCCAAAGAGGCGCAGCGCCGGCTCCAGCGTCAGGAGGCCCAGCAGGCCGAAAACCGCCCCCAGCGCAAGACTCAGCACCAGCGCGTGGCCCAGCACCTGGTTGGCGCGCTCCTGATTTTTGCGGCCCAGTTCAATGGAACAGACCGTGGACGCGCCCACCGCCACCAGCAGGCAAACCGCCATCAGCAGGTTCATGGGCGGAAACGCGACGGCAATGCCCGAAATGGCCAGCGGCCCGACGCCGTGGCTGATGAAAATGCTGTCGATGATACTGTACAGCGAAACCACCGTCATGCTGGCGATGGCGGGCAACGCGTATCCCAGTAGCAACGGGCCGATGGGCCTGCTTTCCAGCGGATTGAGAGCTTGACTCATAGTGTACCTTCCAGGCGGGAAGTACGGCTATAATCCTTCCGCTCCTGCCGCGCAAGGAAAAAAGGCCGGAAGCCGGAGTGCCGGAAAACCGGATCGCTTGCCCGGTAAGGGCGAAGAACGTCAAAAAACGCGTCACGCCGGCCGCGTGCGGAGCGCGTTACATGGGCCGCGTGCGGAGCGCGCTACATCGGGCGATTGAGCGCTTCCATGCGGCGGCGGGCCTGCACGTCGGCCCGGATCTGCTCCTTGAGCGCCTCCGGGCCGTCAAAGCGCTGTTCCCGGCGCAGCGGGGCGACAAAGGCCACTTCCAGCGGCCGGTCGTAAATGTCGGCGTCGAAATCCAGAATATGGGTTTCCAGCGAGAGCGTCGCGCCGTCAAACGTGGGATTGCGGCCCAGGCTGGTCACGGAGGGCATGGGCTGGCCGTCCGGCTCGTCGGCCAGGCGCGCCGTGGTGGCAAAAACGGCCGGGGGCGGCAGCACCATGCCGCGCGCGTCCATATTGGCCGTGGGAAAGCCCAGCAGCGGGCCGCCCCGGCCTTCCCCGCGCCGCACAACGCCGCGCACGGCATACGGGCGGCTCAGCATGGCCGTCACCAGATCAAGCTGCCCCGCTTCCAGCGCCTTGCGCACGGACGACGAACTGATCGGCGCGCCGTTGAGTTTGACGGCCGGAAGCACCGTCACCGCCATGCCGCAGGCGCATTCGCCCGCCAGGGCGTTGCCGTCGGCCTGATCGCTGCCCATGCGGAAATCGTGCCCCACCAGCAGCTCGTCCACGCCAAGCCCGGCGAGATCGCGGCAAAAGTCCCGGGCGGGCCGGGCGGCAAGGTCGCGCGTGAAGGGCAGCACCAAAACGGCGTCGAGGCCGAGGCAGGCAAAAAGCTCGCGCTTCTGCTCCGTGCTGCTCAGGGCGGCGGGGGCCGCGCCGTTCACCACGCCGGCGGGGTGCGGCTCAAACGTCACCAGCAGCGAGCCCGCGGCGCGGGCCCTGGCCTTGGCGGCCACGCGGCGGATCAGGGCCTGATGCCCCATATGGACGCCGTCAAAGTTGCCTATCGTGGCCACAAGCGGACGCCCGGCAGGGAGGAGGGAGGAGAGTTCGGAGATGCTGGTGACGAAAATCATGGAGGCTCCCAAGAGCAGGATAGTTTTATCTTTGTATGTACAACATTCCCTAAAGACACGCCTCCGTCGGCGCTTGGCGCGCGAGTGAATCGCGTTTGCTTCAGCCGTTGCCGAATCCGCGAGGCTTACGGATGAAGACAGCCTGATGCGCCTCCGTCGCGGGTGGCTGCCGCTCCTGCGGCAGCCAGAGCATTTCAAAATTGAAATGCTCTACTTGCCGGCCTTTTTGGCGAATTCCACGGCGTCGACGAAGTTTTCCAGCGGCAGCGAGCCGCGGATGATCAGGTTGTTGACCAGAAAGTACGGCGTGCCGCTGAAGCCGAGCGCCTTGGCGTCCGCGATATCGCCGTCGATCAGGGCGTCCATGTTCTTTTCCTGCGCCTTGAGGTCGGCGTCCAGGCGGATGGGGTCGAGTTTGGCGTCGGCCGCCACAGCGCGCAGGGTGGCCGCCGGGTCGGCCAGGTATTGCTGCTGGCGGTCAAAAAGCAGGGCGTACATGCGCCAGGCTTTCAACTCGTCCTGGCGCAGCGCGGCCAGAAACCAGCGCGAGGCCACGCGGCCCGCGTCGTTGTGCGGCGTCTGCTTGAAGACGAAGCGGATCTGCTCGGGGTAGCGGCGCAGCAGGTTTTCCACCGTCACGGCGGCCTGCTGGCAGTAGGTGCAGGTAAAGTCCGAAAACGCCACCAGCGTGATGGGCGCGTTTTCGGGGCCGCGCGCGGGGCGGCCGGCCACGGCCACCTTTTTGGGCGTTTTGGCGTCGTCCTGCCACTGGCGTTGCAGCGCGGCGTCGCGGCGCTGATCCGAGCCCTGCTGCACGATGTCCAGCACGGTTTCGCTGTTGGCGCGCAGCGCGTCCAGCACGATTTCGGGGTGATCGCGCAAAATTTGGCGGATCTGGGCTTCCAGTTCCGGCGAGGCGGGGGCGCTTTCCGCCGCGAACGAGGGGGACGCCGGGCAGCACAGGGCCAGCGCGGCAAGCACAAGGCACGAAAGGAGGATATTCTTCATGGCGACTCCTGGCGCGTCAACGCGCGCAAAACGGACTTTTACCCCAAAAGCGCCTCCGCGCCAAGCGCATGACGGCGTGATAACCAGGAAAGTCTTGACGCAAGCGCCGCGTGTGCTATGGAGTACGCACAGGCCGGACGCGCGAGCGGCGCGCATCGGGCCACGCGGCAAAAACCTCGGCAGGAGCGGATTCATGGAATATTCCCGCTAGGAACCGGAAACAGAACGCTTCGGCGTTCCGTTTAACGCGGGTTCAGGCGTGCGGGAATTGCTTTCCGGATCGGCTGCCTTCGGGCGTGCGCAAAAGGCCAGGGAAAGAAATTTCCGATGGTCTTTTTTTGTTTGCGCGCCCGGAGGTTTTTTGCATGGCCAGTATCGACATCGCGGATCTCAGCTTTTCGCACGACGGCGGGCAGCCGCTTTTTGATCATGTTTTTCTGCGGCTGGACACGCGCTGGAAGCTCGGCCTGATCGGCCGCAACGGCCGGGGCAAGACCACCCTGCTCAAGCTGCTGGCCGGGGAATACGCCTACAGCGGCACGATTTCCTCGCCGGCCGGCTTTGACTATTTTCCCTTCGACGTGCCCGACCCGGCGCTGGACGGCCGCGCGCTGGCCATGCGCCTGCGCGGTCTGGCCGAGGCGGACATGTGGAAGCTGGAGCGCGAGGCCTCGCTGATCGATCTTCCGCAAGACGCGCTGGATCGGCCCTTTGCCACGCTCAGTGGCGGCGAGGCCACCAAGCTGCTGCTGTGCCTGCTTTTTGCGCGCGAGGATCGCTTTTTGCTGATCGACGAGCCCACCAACCACCTGGACGCGCACGGCCGCAAGGCGGTGGGCGAATACCTGCGCGGCAAGGAGGGCTTTATCCTTGTGTCGCACGACCGCGCCCTGCTTGACGCCTGCGTGGATCATGTGCTGGCGATCAACCGGGCGGGGCTGGAGCTTCAGCGCGGCAACTACAGCTCGTGGAAGGAGCAGCGCGATCGCCAGGACAGGCGGGAGGACGACGAGCGCCAGCGCCTGCGCAAGGAGGCCGCCCGCCTCAAGGAAAGCGTGCGCCGCGCGGCCGACTGGTCGTTGAAGGCCGAGAGCGGCAAATACGGCGCGGGCCCGGTGGACAGGGGTTTCATCGGCCACAAGGCCGCCAAAATGATGCAGCGCGCCAAGGCCATCGAACAGCGTACCCAACGGGCCATCGCAGAAAAAACCGAGCTTTTGCAGGACATCGACACCGCTGAGGCCATCAAGCTGGTCCCGCTGACCTATCATAAAGAACGGCTGCTGGAAACCCAGGATCTCACCATTGCCTACGGCGGCCGGCCGGTCTTTGAGCACCTGCATTTCACCCTACTGCGCGGGGAGCGGGTGGCGCTGGCCGGCACCAACGGCTGCGGCAAAAGCAGCCTGCTGAAACTGCTATTGGGGGAGGCTATTCCGCACACCGGCACCCTGCGGCTGGGCAGCGGCTTGATCCTCTCTGCCGTGCCCCAGCACACCGACCACCTGCGCGGCAGCCTGCGCGCCTATTTGGAAGCGCGCGGTTTGAACGAAACGCTGGTCAAGTCCTTGCTGCGCAAGCTGGACTTTCCTCGCCAACAATTTGAGGCGCCGCTTGAAACCTACAGTGCCGGGCAGCGCAAAAAGCTGCTGCTGGCGGCTTCGCTTTCCACCAGCGCCCACCTCTACATTTGGGATGAACCGCTGAACTATGTGGATGTCCTGTCCCGGATGCAGCTGGAAGCGCTGTTGCTTGCCTTTCAGCCCACGTTGCTTTTTGTGGAACACGACCGAGCATTTTGCGAACGGGTCGCCACGCGAACAGTGGCTTTAGGCTGAAGGCCGAGTCTCCGCGACCGCAGTGTCCCTTCTCCGCCGCCGCTATCCTCCACTTTATGGATTTCCGCGACAAAAACACTCGGCCGGCCACAGTTTTTCCTCTTTTTATGGTCGTTTCCGCACAAAAAACATTCTTTTCTTGCCGAAAAATTACTTGCCCCTCCCTGCCATCGGTGGTACGCTATAGGAAAGACATGGTTTTTATGGCACGTTCTGTTTTAGCTTAGGGGGGCTCAAAACATGATGAATCACCCAGTCCGGCCGCACCGGAGCGTCGTGGCCGCCATTGTGGCAGTTTCGACAGCGTGCTTTATCGCGGTCATCTGTCTGCTCGCGTTCATGAGCTACCACATGTGTGAGCAGCAGTTTTATGATTATAGCAACTCTTTGTGTACCAACAGCAACAGCCAGGCCGCCCTGCTAGTCGATGGCGACGATATTGAACGATATATTCAAACGCAAACAGTGGATGAATCCTACAAAAAGATGTCTGCCAAGCTAAACACGCTGAACGATCGCCTCGGCTCCACTTACCTGTACATTATGGCGGATACCGGGGTACCCGGCCAATTCACTTACGTCTATGATGTCACGTATGAGCAGCTTTACCCCGGCCAGCACATTTTAGGCGCGCCGGACGGCACCGACAGCAAAGATATTTTTATTGGCGGCGAAGAAGTGCTGGCGACCGGCCAGGGCTTTACCCAGGCGCGGCATTACCAGGATGAAACTTTTGGCGAGCTTTACTATGCTTATTCTCCCATCTTCAACAGCGCCGGCCAGGTCGTGGCCTTCGTCGGCACCGACATCAGTCTGGTGCCGCTGCGGGCGCAGTTAGATCAGTTCCGCCTGATCATTTTGCTCAGTTCAGTGGCCGGAGTCCTGGTCTTTCTGGTCATCCTGATCGTCAGCCTGCGGCAGTTGCTGATTCTGCCGCTCAAGGCCATTACCCAGGATGCGCACCGGCTGGCGGTGGGCAATCTAGCGCTGACGCTGCCCCCGCGCCTGACGGCCCGCCGCGATGAAATTGGCGAACTGGGCACCGCCTTTCGCGCCGTGGCGGATAATGTGGGCGACGTTTTGCGTGATGCCGACGAGGTTCTGAGCGCGATCAAAGATGGCCGGCTGGATCAAACCGCGCTCCCCGACGATTACCACGGCGATTATCGTCATATCATTGAAGCCATCAACGAAGCCTCCACCGCCACCTGCGAGCATCTCGACAACATTCCCGAAG
>JAVBNZ010000004.1:0-34820 GCA_031551145.1 Desulfovibrionaceae bacterium
TGACTTTCGTCCAGGGTGCCGAGCAGATCCTGACGCTTGGAGTCGCGTTCTTCTTCAAGGAGCACGCGGCGGGAAACGATGACATTGCTCCGGCGGCGGTTGATCTTGAGTACCCGGAACTCGAACTCCTGGTTGACCAGGGCGTCCATATCCGGAACCGGGCGCAAATCCACATGCGAACCGGGCAAAAAGGCTTCCACCCCGCCCAGATCCACAGTGTACCCGCCCTTGATGCGGCGCATGATGCGGCCGGTGCAGATGCCGTTCTTTTCCTGCACGTCTTCAAGCTGATCGAACAGCTGCATCCGCTTGGCTTTTTCGTACGACAGGGTGATGGTACCTTCCATCTCGTTTTTGCGGGCAACAAAAACATCCACCTTGTCTCCCACGGCCACGCGGATGGCGCCCGTGGCGTCGCGAAATTCCGATGCGGGGATCTGTCCTTCGGACTTGAAGTTCACGTCCACCAGCACATTGTCGCCGTCCACGCGCACCACTTCTCCCTTGACGATGGAGCCTTCCTCAAGGTCTCCGAAGTCGGTGGAAAGATAGTCTTCCAGAGCGCTTTCAAAATTGATCTCAGCTTCCTGGCCCATGTTGTCTTTCATTGTTACCATAATAAAATTTAAGCCTCCGCAAAAAATTTCCCCTGGGGGTCTTCCCCCATAGCAGAAAAGCGAAGGAATGACAAGCCGCAGAAGGATTGAGCGCATGTTCACGGCTGAGTCTGCGCGTATCGAGCGTCAGATATTTCTCCTCGGCGGGCGATATGCTCCCCGCTCCTCGGCGCGAGCCCCAGCCGCGCCCGCACATGTTCCGCAAAGAGCAGATCGGCGTTGTTGATATGGTTTGTCCATAAATCCCGCAAGAGAAGCAGCAGATTTGCGGGATCTCCCGTCCGTCGGCTTTCCGCCTGTATCTTTTCGAAGCGGGAGGTCATATCGACATGCAGTTGCCTGTGTTCTTCAAAACCGGGATAGCCGGCAAGGCGCAGAATGTTCTCTTCCGTGTAAAAATGCACCTTCACGAACATTTCCGCCATATCCAGCAGTGAAAACACTTTCGCCGCCCTGTTCTCCGGCAGGAGAGCAAACAGGGTGTTCATGATGGAAACGATGCCCCTGTGCTGCTCGTCCAATATCGGAATGCCGAGTTCGTGTTTTGCGGACCATACAAGCATAAGCGTTTTCATGACTCCCTCCCGGAGCAGAAGCAATAGAAATATTTATTAACATATATACTTCATACTATTACAACGCAACGAGATTTTTTTCTGATAACTGCGCGTTTTATTTTGATTTTATACGGAAATGATTTCGATTTTCTCTAGAAAAACAAGATGATGGGCGCGCACAACCTGTTTCATGGCGCAAAAAAACCCGGAAGAAGTTCCGGGTTGCAGACGCGTTATTCGATGCGTTGCTTATACAGCCGTCAGCGCGACGAGATCATAGTCTTTCGTTTCCGTGATCTCCGCCTCAATCAACGCGCCCGGTGTAACGCCCGGCCCGCTGATGTACACCACTCCGTCTATTTCCGGGGCCTGCGACCAGATGCGCCCCAGGTGCAGGCCCGGCCATTCCGGGCTTGCCGCATCCACCAGCACCGGCATGCGCCGGCCGGCCAGCGGGGCGAGCGTTTCCGCGCTGATTTCCCGCTGGATCGCCATAAGCTCTTCCCGCCGCGCCTCCTTCACCTTGTGCGGAACCTGATCCGCCATCTTCGCCGCCTCGGTGCCCTCCTCGGCCTGATAGGCGAACACGCCCAGATGATCAAAGCGCGTTTCGATCACGAATTCCCGCAGGGCGGCGAAATGCCGCGCCTCCTCGCCGGGAAAGCCCGCAATCAGGCTGGTGCGCAGCGCGGCCTCCGGCAGGCAGTTCCGCACGGCCTCCACCGCCCGGCGCGGATCCGCCGCAAAGGGCCGGCCCATGCGCCGCAAAATCTCCGGATGCGCGTGCTGCAGGGGAATGTCGAAATAGGGCAGCAACGGTCCTTGTTCCCGCGCCGTTTCGCGCAGAAAGTCGAGCAGGCGCGGCGTCAAGCCGGCGGGATACAGGTACAAAAGCCGCAGCCAGGCCAGCCCCCGAAGCCGGGCAAGACGTTCCAGCAGGGCGACCAGACCGCGATCCTCGCCCAAATCCGCGCCCCAGCCCGTCAGATCCTGCGCCACCAGGGCGATTTCCCGCACGCCCGTGTCCAGAAGCTTTTCTGCCTCCCGCTCCAGTTCCGCCGCCGGGCTCGATTTTTTCCGGCCCCGGATGAAGGGAATGGTGCAGAACGAGCAGGCGTGCCCGCAGCCCTCGCTCACTTTCAGCCAGGCGTAGGACGGTCCTGTGGACAGAAGGCGCGAGGCCTCCGTTTCCTTCAGGCCCAAGGCCGCGCGCAGGCGTTCCGGCCAGCTTTCCAGCTCCCGGTTGTCCAGCCACAGATCCACTTCCGGCAGATCCGGTTTCAGCGTCGGCTCCCCGTAGCGGCCCACCAGGCAACCCGCCACGGCCAGCAGGGGTTTGCGCTTCAGGCCTTCCCGGTGTTTCGCGGCTTCCAGGATCGCGCGCACGCTCTCCTCCACCGCAGGCTGGATAAAGGCGCAGGTGTTGATGAACGCCAGATCCGCCCGGCCAAGGTGCTCCACCATGCGCACCGGCCCCAGCGAGCCCAGGGCGCGTTCCGTATCGACGCGGTTTTTCGGACAACCAAGACTGATTGAATAGATTTTCAGCAAAGACGCTTTACTCCTGCTCCGTCGGCCTGGACGATCCCCAGCCTTCCGCCACTTCCGGCCTTGATGTGGAGGCAGACGCGGAAGTCTGTTTGGATTTGGAGGCAGGCGCGGGCGCGGGCGCGTCAAAGCTGAACGTCTGCTGCCCTGCCGGGCTCTTGACGATGCTGGTCATGGTCGCGACCATGCCGGCCACGTCGGAAACGTTCGCGGGAATGATCATGGTGTTCCCGGCCTTGGCCAGCCTGCCGAACTGGGCGATGTAGGATTCGGCGATGCGCAGTTGGGCGGCGGTGAGGCCGCCGGCCGCGGTGAGCTGCTCGGAAACCATGCGTATGCCCTCGGCCGTGGCCTTGGCCACGATGGTGATCTGCGCGCCTTCGCCCTCGGCCTTGTTTTTCAGGGCCTGCATCTCCCCTTCGGAGCGGTTGATGGTGGACTGCATCTCCCCTTCGGACTGGGCAATGGCGGCGCGCTTCTCGCGTTCGGCGCGCATCTGTTTTTCCATGGCTTCCATAACGGTGCGGGGCGGGGTGATGTCGCGTATCTCGTAGCGCAGCACCTTCACGCCCCAGGGCGTGGTGGCGGCGTCGAGGGCTTCGACCACTTCCTGATTGATTTTGGCGCGCTCTTCAAAGGTGCGGTCGAGCTCCAGCTTGCCGATAACGGAGCGCAACGAGGTCTGGGCGAGCTGCACGGCCCCCCATTCGTAATTGCTGATGCCGTAGGCGGATTTTTCCGGCGTGATCACCTGAAGGTAAATCACGCCGTCCACGTCCACGCTGACGTTGTCGCGGGTGATGCAGGTCTGCTTGGGCACGTCGAGCACCTGCTCCTTGAGGGAGCGGCGATACGCCACGGAATCGAAAAAGGGCACCAGAATGTGAAAGCCGGCATACAGCACCTTGTGGAACCTGCCCAGACGCTCGACCACGAAGGCGGACTGGTTGGGCACCACCACGGCCGTCTTGAAAATGGTGATGACCACAAGAACGGCGAAGAGGCCGAGAACAATGTATCCTTCCATGACTATTCCTTTTCGGGGGCCGCGTCTTCCGGGCGCAGGGGCTCCACGTGGAGGGTGAGGGCGTCGTCGGGCAGCGCGCCGAGCACGCGCACCCGTTCGCCGTGGTCTATGGGCTTGCTTGACGCGGCGCGCCAGAAGCTGCCGCCGATGGTGATTTCTCCGGGGGCAAAGGGCGTGAGCGCGCGGCTGACGATGCCTGTTCTGCCGGTCATGGGGTGCGCGCCCTCATCTTCGCCGGCTTTGGCGCGGCCGCTGAAAATGCCTTTGACGTGCCGGCGCAGCAGCAGGAGCGAGAGGATGGAAAGCGCGATGAAGATGCCGATCTGCCACTCCAGGGCGAGGCCGAAAGCCGCGGCCGCGGCCGCGGCCCAGCCGCCCAGGGAAAAGAAAATCAGCACCATGTGCGGCATGGCGATTTCCACGACCGCGCACAGCACGCCGACAACCACCCAGAGGATCGTCATGCTCATGTTTTTGCCTCACATCTCCTACTTCGCTTGAAACCCAGCCTTGAGCAGCGCCTGCATGCCGCCGAAGCTGTTGACGGTGTTCGTGATGCCGTGGCGGGCCAGGGTAAGCTGGGCGTCGTAACTGCGCAGGCCGGTGTTGCAGACCAGGGCGATGGGCCGATCCCTGGGAAATTCGTCTATGCGCCGCTCCACTTCTTCCAGGGGCACGGCGTGCCATTCGCCGGGGAAGGCGGCGGCAAGCCCGGCCGAGCCGCCGGCCGGGCGGATGTCAACAAAGAAGATGTTGTTTTCCCGACGCTTGTCCCAGCTTTCCATGAATTCAAGAGAGGTCTCGCCGTGCGTGCGCCCGGCCAGCACGTTGTCGGCCACGTTGCCCACGGTGTTGACGATGTCCATGGCCGAGGCAAAGGGCGGAGCGTAGGCGACTTCGAGGTTGCTTATGTCGTCCACAGTGGGCCTGCCGTATTGCAGGGCGACGGTAATCGCGTCGATGCGGGCCTTGACCACGTCGGCGGCCGGGCAGGCCCCCTGCGCGCCGAGCACGCGGCGGGTTCCGCGCTCCACCACCAGTTCCAGGTGCATCATTTCCTTTTCGGGATAGAAGTGGGCGCGATCAAGCTGCTCAATGGCCACGCCCACGGCGTCGAAACCTTCGGCGCGCGCCTTGTCCACAGTCAGGCCCGTGCCGCAGAAGGAAAGCCCGAAGAGTTTCACGGCCCAGGCGCCCACGGCCCCGGCGAAGCGGGCCGAGCCCCCCGCCAGATTGGTGCCGATGACGCGGCCCTGGCGGTTGGCAAGCGATCCCAGGGGGAAATAGCCGGGCTTGCCGGTAATGAGGTTGGGCACGCTTGCGCAGTCGCCGCCGGCATAAATGTCGGGGTCGGAGGTCTGCATATGCTCGTTGACGAGAACGGCGCCGAAGGGGGCGCAGGCCAGGCCGGCCTCGGCGGCCAGTCTGCCGTTGGGCAGAAAGCCGGCGGACACGATGACGAGTTGGGCGGGCAGGGTGCGCCTGTCGGTAACCACGCGGGCGACCTTGCCGCCTTCACCCTCGATGCGCACAACCTTTTCGGAACTGTACACGTCCACATCGTGGCTTTCCAGGTCGTGGCGGGCCATGCGGGCCATGTCCACGGGCAGGACGCCGGAGAGAATTTCGGGCAGCAGTTCCACCACGCTCACCTTGACGCCCCACATGTCGGCGAGCGCCACGGCCGCTTCCAGGCCGATGAAGCCGCCGCCGATGATCACGGCTTCCTTCACCGCGCCCTGCTCGCAGGCCTTGCGTATGCCGGCCGCCGCCTCCAGCCTGGTGATGGAAAAAACGCCCTCCAGGTCGCGGCCTTCGACCTCCAACAGACGAGGCCGCGCGCCCGTGGCGATGACGAGCTTGTCGTAGGGCAGCGTTTCTTCCCTGCCGCTCGGCAAATGGCGGGCCAACACGGTTTTGGCGGCCCGGTCGATGGACAGGGCGCGGGTTTCCACGCGCGCCTCCACTCCTTTCAGCGCGGCGAAAAAGGCCGGATCGCGTATGGTGTGGTAGGGAGTGGCGCGCAGGTCATCGATATTGTTCACTTCACCGGAGAGATAGTAGGGAATGCCGCAGCCGCCGTAGGAAATGAGAGGATTTTCATCCAGCATGACGACGGAAGCGTCGGGCATGAGGCGCCTGCAGCGGCAGGCGGCCTTGGGGCCGAGGGCCACGCCCCCGATGACGAGTATGCGTTTCATGGTTCCTCCTTTATAAAATGCGCGGCAAAGCCGCCTTGTTACAGTTCAGTGTATATCTGCTACGCTTGAATGTCCCGCGAGGCAAGTCGCCGGAGAAAAGAGAGGGCCGAGAAGAAGCCCGCTTCGCCGACGTTTCTGCCGGAATCCGCGCTCCCCGCAGCCGTATCTTTTCTTCTGCCGCGATGATATAGCGACGGCCGAAACCACCTTCTTCCTCCGAGGTCGAACCATGTCTCTGAAAAATCCGCTTCCCGCCGATGTTATTGAGGCCTTTCACCTGATGTGGGGCAATTTTCCCGAGTCGGCCACCCTTGTGCACAAGAGCAGAGAAGTCATTGCCGTCAACAAAGCCTGTGAAAAAGCGGGCTTTTGCCGGCCGGGCATGAACTGCGCGAAAATCGGTTCGCCGGAAATCCATCAGGGCTGCCTGGCGAACAAAGCCCTTGCCGCGCGCGAGGCGGCCCATGTTTTCACACCTTCTCCAGAAGGCGACGTCATCGGCTTCTGGCTGCCGCTGGACGGATACCCGGAGCATTACGTTCACTTCAGCGTGGGGGCGTCCATGGACTACAAAACCGGCAGCCCGAAGAAGAGCGCACTGCTGAAGTTCCTGGAAAAAAGCTGAGTTCCCGCGCGCCGGCCGCGTTCGCGTCACTCACGGCAGGGCCTTTGCCGCGCAAAGCAGGCCACGTATTCCTGGTTCCCCTTGGGCCCGCGCAGGGCGGCCGGCACAACGCCCAGGCAGCGCAGATCGAGCGCGCCTTCGCAAAAGGCGCGCACCTTGGCCACAGCCCGCTGCTGCAGTTCGGGCTCGCGCACCACGCCCTTCTTCACCAGGCCCGGCTCCAGTTCGAACTGGGGCTTGATGAGCGCGATGATCATGCCCTCGGGCTTGAGCCATTGCAGGCAGTTGGGCAGTACCAGGGTCAGGGAAATGAAGGAAAGGTCGGCGGTCAGCAGGTCCACGGCTTCGGGGATCAACGCGGCCGGCGCGGTGCGCAGGTTGATCCCCTCCAGACCGATAACGCGCGGGTCATTGCGCAGGCGTTCGTGCAGCTGGGCCCGGCCCACGTCCACGGCATAGACCTTGGCCGCGCCGTGCTGGAGCAGGCAATCCGTGAAGCCGCCGGTGGACGCGCCGGCGTCGAGGCAGATCAGGCCTCCCGGCCGCAGGGGGAAATGTTCCAGAGCCGTCAGAAGTTTGTACGCCCCCCGGCTTACAAAGCGTTCCGGCGCGGCCAGGGAAAGCACCGTGTCCGGCGCGCAGCCCCGGCCGGGTTTTTCCACGCGCACGGGCGGATCGCCCGCGAACACGCGGCCGGCCATAATCAGACGCCGGGCCTGTTCGCGGCTTTCCGCCAGACCCTGCTCGAACAGCAACTGATCGGCACGTGTTTTTGGGGGCATACATCCTCTCTGGAATGTTATTTGCAAATTTCGTTCGGGAGCGGATGAGGCTGTCGACAAAGTCCTCTTCGGCAACGGCCCGCCGCGGGGCGCAGGCGGCATTCATTGCCGCCGTCAAGCGCCGGAGCGGGCGTGCCTTTACAAAAACCGCCTTGCGGGGTTTGTCGTCAACTTGGGATACGCCCATTTTTCCTTGCCGCCAAGGAGCGCCGAACATGAAATATCTGGGTCTCTGCGCCATCGTCAAAGACGAAGATCCCTTTTTGGAAGAATGGATCTGTTGGCATGCCATGTTGGGCGTGGAAGCCTTCATCCTCTACGACAACGGCAGCGCCTATCCCGTGCGCCGGCTCCTGCGCCCGTACATGCGCGGCTCTTTCCTGACCGTGGTGGAAACGCGGGGCACGCGGCAGCAGATAATCGCCTACAACCATTGCCTGAGAAATTTCGGCAAAAATTTTCGCTGGCTGGGGTTTCTCGACCTGGACGAATTCGCCGTGCCGAAACAGATGAACGACCTGCGCGTGCTCCTGCACGACTATGAAGACGAGGCCGCCCTGGGGCTGAACTGGGTCTGCTTCGGCACCGGCGGCCATACGGCGCGGCCCGTGGGCACGCAGGTTGCAAATTACGTAATGGCCCTGCAAAGCGAATATTGGAGCGGACACATCAAGAGCTTTGTTCGGCCCGACGCCGTGAGCGGCATATGGAACCCGCATTTCGCCGTACCCCTCAAGGGCGGGCGGACGGTGAACGAGCAACGGCGAACCGTCATCGGCGCGTTCAGCCCCTTCAGCGCCGAACACGCGCAGATCAACCATTATTATTACCGTTCGCGGCAGGATTATTACGAAAAACTGCTGCGGGGCCGGGCCGACGCCGGAACGCACAGCATGCCGCGCAAGATCGCCCCGCCCGACGGCGACACGCGGGACACGAGCGCCCTGCGCTTCGCCCCCGCCCTGCGGACGGCGCTGGAGCGGGAAGACAGAGCCGCGCTGTCGGCGGCGCGCGCCGCGTATTTTTGCCGTGAACGCGAAACCGACGCGCTGCTGGCCGAAGTCCGCGCGTTGATCGCGCGCGACAAAAGGGAAGAGGCGCTTGTGCTGCTGGGCCACGCCGCGCAACGCGAAGGGCCGGATCGGAAGTTCTGCGATCTTGCCCGGCGCAGTCTCAGGGAAACCCTGATGCGGGCGGCGTAGACGCTCCGCTCACGCGCCGGGCGGTGTCGCCGACGCATGCGACGCTTTGTAGCCTGCCTCCCGCAGTTCCTTTTCCCCTACCGCGCCGGGGCGCAAAATATGCACGCTGCGCATACCGAGCAGGCGCACCAGGGTTGAGGGCAACAGTCCCTCCGGGCCGGGCGGCGCATCCCATACACCGTCCACCCGCGAAAGCAGAAGGGGATCAAGCGTCTCCACGGAAACGGCGGGTCTGGCGCCGCTGATGTTCGCGCTGCTGGCCGCGAGCGCCCCGCCCGCTGCCAGGGCCAGCCTGCGCGCGCCGGGATGCGCGGAAATGCGCACAGCCAGGTAGCCCGTGCCGCCGGTTACGGCAAAGGGAACATGAGAACGGGCGGGCAAAAGCACGGTCAGGGGGCCGGGCCAGAAGCGTTCGATGAGATCCTCCGCTTCGGGCGGCATGTGGGCGATGCCTTCCACCTGCGCTCTGTCGCCCGCGATCACGGGCAGAGGCAGGCAATGCGCCCGCTGTTTGACTTCATATACTCTGCGGGCGGCGGCGGCGTTGTCGGCGCGGCAGCCGAGCGCCATAAAGGTTTCCGTGGGATAAATGCCTATGCCGCCATCGCCGAGGCAGCGCACCGCCTCTTCGAACGTCCAGATCTTTTCCGCCATACGCGCCCCCGAAACTTGTCGTTTCGGTAGAGTCCAAGTAGAGTGCGGAGCAGCTAAACATATTTGCCGACGAAAGTCATCAGCACCGGGAGAGCCATTGCCCCCCACCCTACGCCTGCTCACAGTCGGCGCATTGCGCACGCCCCACTGGAAGGCCGCCGCCGCGCATTATCTGGAGCGCCTGAAACACTGGCGGCGCATTGAGGAACAGATCGTCAGGGATGCCGACCCGAAGCTGCCCGAAGCCGAGCGCGTACGCCGGGAAGGTGAAGCGTTGCTGCGCGCCGTGAAGGACAACGATCTGCTCGTCTGTCTGGATGAACGCGGAGACCTCATGGATTCCCGCGCCTTTTCCGTCCTGCTCCGGGAATATTCCGAAAACGCCGCGCTCACGCCCTGTTTCGTGATCGGGGGGGCTTTCGGGCTGGATGAGCGCGTGCGCGGCCGCGCGCGCCGCCTGCTCAGTCTGGGGCTCATGACCCTGCCGCACGAACTGGCCCGCGTGGTGCTGCTGGAGCAGATCTACCGCGCCGAAGCCATTGCCCGCAATACGCCCTATCATCACTGATCGGAGTGATGACCACGCCGCGCCGCGACAAAAAATACACTGGATTCCCGCGCAGGCGGGAATCCAGTGTCCCGGACTTTGTCGGCAACCTCTGGTTTTGTTCTCTATCGGCCGCGACAGGAAAAACCACCGGCTCCCAAACGCCGCGGCATTCGGGAGCCGATAGTTTTTTCCGGAGAAAGAAGAATCAGGCGTTTTTCAGTTCGCCGACCAGTTTTTGCATGTCGTTGAGCCCGCGGCGCAGGTTTTCCATCGATTCCCCGGCCCGCTCCATCTGCTGCGAGGTTTCGTCGGCGATGCGGCTGATTTCGCCGGCGCCCTGGTTGATTTCCTCGCCGGCGGCGGACTGTTCCTCGCTCGCCGCCGCGATGGAGCGCACCTTGTCCGCCGTGGCTTCGGATATCTGCACGATGGATTGCAGGGAAAGCCCCGCCTCGCGCACCATTTCCGTGCTTTTGCCCACAGAGGCGGAAGCTTCTTCCATACCCCGTATGCTTTCATGCGTGCCGCTCTGGATGGAGGAAACCGCGTCGCCGACCTCCTTGGTGGCGTTCATGGTTTTTTCGGCCAGTTTGCGCACTTCGTCGGCCACCACGGCAAACCCGCGCCCGGCTTCGCCCGCGCGGGCCGCCTCGATGGCCGCGTTGAGCGCCAGCAGGTTGGTTTGATCGGCAATGTCGGTGATCACGTTCATGATCCGGCCGATGCCGTCGGCCTGCCTGCCGAGTTCGTTCAGTTCCTCTTTGAGCTTGTGCGTTTTGCTTTCCACTTCGCTGATGGCCCGCACCACGCCGGTGACGATTTCCGCGCCGCCCACGGCATTTTCCCTTGCCGAAGCGGCGCTGGAAGCGGCTTCGCCCGCGTTGCGCGCCACTTCGAGCACGGTGCTGTTCATCTGTTCCATAGCCACGGCATTGGCTTCGGCGCGCCTGCGCTGCATGCCCGCGCCTTCGGCGGCCCGGCGCATGTTTTCTCCCAAAAACCGCGAGTTTTCCACGATACGTTCCGCAATGCCCTCCAGGCGTTCGCCGGCATGGCGCATACCTCCGCTTTTTGCCCGTTCCGACTGCCGGCGCGCTTCCTCGGCTTCACGCACGGCCGCCTGCGCCAGCTCCGACTGGTTCTGCGCCTCCAGAGTCTTGTGCTCCGATTCAGCGATCATTTCCTTGAGTTTCTCCACCATGATGCGCAAAGCGGAGGCCAGCTTGCCTATTTCATCCCCGCGCTCCACTGTGAGTTCTCTGTCGAGATCGCCCTTGGACACGGCTTCGGCGAATTCCACCCCCTTGCCGAGCGCGTTGACCACCGCCCGCACAACGAGAAACACCACCAACGCTATGCCCAGTGCGACCAGGGCGGCCACGCCCAGGTTCACCTTGCCCAGAAAATGCACCGGGCCGTAAATATCGTTCAGTTCCGCGCGAACCAGGCACCACCAGCCGGTGAAGGGGTCCTGTTCGTAAAAATAGACAACCTCCACCCCGTTGAACACGGCGATGAACTTGCCGCTTTTTTCCCGCAGGGCGCGCACCTGCTGACCCACCTGGGAATCGCGTATCTTTTCCGACATAATCTGCGTGGAGTCGCGATGCGCCACAGCCTCGCCCTTGGACGTCATCACCAGGCCGTAGCCGTGTTCGCCGCTGTCGACGCGCTTGACGTACATGTCGCTCAGCATGTTGAGATCGACGGTGACGAACACCGCGCCGATAACGCCGCTTTCCGAGCGTACCGGCGAACAGATGATGACCACGCTCTTGTTTGTGGTACGGCTGAAAATGGGTTCTGAAACCGAGGCCCTGCCCTGCATGGCCTGCCTGAAATATTCGCGGTCGGCGCGGCTGGTACCGACGCCGGAATCCGCCGTGGTCGCAAGCACGATGCCCTTGGTATCGAGAATGGAGCCGAGGCTGAAATAGGGCTTGCTCCCGGCAAGATCTCTGAGCAGGGCGACAAAGGGCGCGACCTTCGACGGATCGCCCGGATTGAGCAACAGTTCCCGTGCCTGTTGCGACCCGCTCAGCTGCTGCATGTCGATGGCGGCGGACTGGAAAAGCAGGCCGAGAACGGATGCCAGGTTCCGTACTTCGCCGGACGCGTCGGATTCGACAGCTTCGGTGACCGCGTCCTTGGCGATGAAATAGTTGCAAAGACCGGCCGCGCCCAGGCCGATGCCGGCCACCAGCAATATGGGAATCAGGAGGCGATTGCGCAGATTCATCATGTACCTTCCTTGTCGGGACGCTTTGCCGTCCGTGTTTTTTCCTTGCCGGCCCTCCCGCATCCGTGCCACAATAGGCGGATAACGGAGCGTGGCGCAGCCCGGCAGCGCGCCTGCTTTGGGAGCAGGGGGTCGCCCGTTCAAATCGGGCCGCTCCGACCATGTGTTTGCGGAAGGGAATCCTGCGGGATTCCCTTTTCCGTTTTCCTCGGCAACACCGCGCTACGACGCGGCATTGCGTGCGCATTCATCGCAATGCAAAAATGCGAAGAGCGCGGCAAATGCAACGGCCCGGATTTATCCGCACTCCTGCCGTGAGATTGTCGCAGGCGGGCTTTGCCCGCTGCAGGCGATGCATCTCAAAATGAGCCGCTCAAGCCGGCCGAGCGTTTTTTATCGAAAAAAAGGAAACGCGCGCGGAAGACGCCGTTCGCACGCATTGGTACAGGGCGTACGCAAAGAGGAGGCACAAGGGCGAAAGGAAAAAAAGAAATATGGAGTGCAAAGCGTACGCGTACGCGCATCTATATAGCTGTTTTCCGCCCAAGTAAAGAAAAACGCGCCGGAATTTTCCGGTTTCATATCGGCAGGCCGCGTTTGAGGCGCTGCTCTTTCAGGCCTTCCAGAACGCGCGCTGAAACCCGCAGACCGCCTCTGCCCCTGCCCGGCGCAATCGCGGGCTTGAGCCTGCCGTGGTAATCCGAGCCGCCGCTCACGGCCAGGCCCAGGCGATCGGCCAGTCCGACGCAGAAACGGGTGTTCGCATCGGAATGCTCGCTGTGATAAGCTTCCAAGGCCATGAGGCCGTATCCCTTCAATTCTCCGGTCAAGCGCTCCAGTTCCGCTTCGGAAGCCCCGATCAACCCCGGATGGGCCAGGATGGGCGTGCCCCCGACAGATGCCGCAAGCCGCACCGCCTCTTCCGGACTGAGCGCTTTTTTGGGCTCATAGGCCGGGCATTTGCTGCCCAGCCAGCGGTTGAAAACCTCCCGGGGGGACTGCGCGTAGCCCTTGCGCAACAGCACGCGGGCGATGTGCGGACGGCCCACGCTGTCTCCCCCGGCTTCGGCCAGCACTTCGTCGTAGTCCAGGGCGCAGCCCAGGCCCTGCAGGCGATCCACGATAATACGGTTGCGCCGCTCACGGTGCCCGCGCAGTTCCGCGAGAGTACGCTCAAACGTCGCAAGGTTCGGATGATCTTCAGGAATCCACAAGCCCAGGATATGCACTTCCCCGCCCGTTCCCCGCGCGGAAAGCTCGCAGCCGGGAATGAATTCCAGGCCCGCCTCCGCGGCGGCCGCGCGCGCTTCGGGCAAACCGGCCAGGGTATCGTGATCCGTCAGCGCAAGCGCCGCAAGGCCGGCCTTCGCGGCCAGCCGGACAAGCTCGGCCGGGCTGTCGGAACCGTCCGAGGCCGTGCTGTGGGTGTGGAGATCGATCAGTTGCATGCTTGCTTCTCTTTTTTCCGCCGGATACAAAGGGGCCATGCCCGAATTCATGACCCCGAAGCCCGGTGCGCGTCAAGCCGCCCCTTCTCTGCTGCTTGCCGCCGACATAGGAGGCACCCGCAGCCGCTTCGCGCTCTTCCGCCGCGGACCGGGCCATGTTCCCCGGCTCGAACTGAAGGGAAAAATCGCCTTCGCCACTGCCGAACAGCGCGGCTTCGCCGAACTGCTCGGCCGCCTGAGGGATTTTGTCCCGCCCGGCGTATCCCGCGCCTGTTTCGGGGTTGCCGGCCCGGCGGAGGACGGTTTTTGCCGCGCTCCCAACATTGCCTGGGAAATCAGGGCGGAGGAGGCCGCCGATATTCTCGGCATTCCGGAAGTGCTGCTGGTCAACGACTTTGTCGCCCAGGGCCATGCCTGCCTTCTCGCCCTCACGGACGGGCGGGTACGCGAAGCGCTGGAGATTACGCAAATATATGACGGATTTTTGAATCCGCAAGTGAAGGCCGTCGCCCGCCCCATCGCCCCTCCCATTGCGCTGGTGGGCGCGGGCACCGGCCTGGGCAAGGCGCTTTTGCTGCCGCAGGCGGGTCTGGCGCTCCCTTCCGAGGGCGGGCACGCGGAATTTCCCTTCCGCCCGGAAGAAGAGGCTTTTGCGGACTTTATGCGCGCCCGGCGCGGGGAGATCGTGGAAACGGAGATGCCGGTGAGCGGGCGCGGCCTGGCGGAAATCCTGTCCTTCCACCTTGGGGAGAATGTGACGCCCGAAGCGGCCGCCGAACGCCTCAACCCGCCCCGCAGTGAGGCAGAACACGCGGCCCTGGCGCTGTTCGCCCGCCTGTACGGCCGGGCCTGCCGCAACTATGTGCTGGACGCGGCGGCCTTCGGCGGGCTGTACATCACCGGCGGCATGGCCGGACGCGTGCCCGTGCTCGGGCATCCGGCCTTTCTGGAATCATTTTTCGACAACCCGCCCATGGGCGATCTGCTGCGCCGGGTTCCGATCTTCCACATGCGCGGCCGTGAGGCGGGATTGTGGGGCGCGGCCGCGTACGCTACATCCCGAGCGCCGGCTGCAGTTCGGCATCCCATTCCGCACGGGCCTGTTCGATAAACGCGCACAGGCGCTCCTGCCCCTCCTTGCCCGAGCCCTCCACGCGAAAGGGCGCGCCGAAACGGAAGTGAACGGGCAAATGCGGCGAAACCGGGCCGTAATCCTTGTGCAGGCCGCCCTGGCCCCAGGCGTCTGTTTTGAGCGCCAGGGGAATCACGGGCACGTTGTTGCGCCCGGCGATCTTGATCGCGATGGAGTTGAACTGCGTGCGGTCGAATTGCAGGCTGCGCGTGGCCTGGGGAAAGACGACCAGCGACATGCCGCGCTGAAGCCGCTCTTTGCCGCCCTCCAGCATGGCGGCGAGATCCTCGCGCGGGTTCACGCGCCCCACCACCACGGGATCGCGCGAGCACATGATGTGGCGGAACACAAAGGCCCTGGTCAGGCTGCTCTTGATCACAAAGGTCACGCGCCTGCGCGGGCTGATGAGGCCGGGCAGCACCGTGGTTTCCAGCGCGCTCATGTGGTTGCCGGCGATGATGCAGGGGCCGGGAAAGGCGGTCAGGTGCTCCAATCCTTCCACATGAAGGCGGCAGCCCACGCTTTCCAAAGCGCGAACCACTTCCAGGCTGTTCAGGGCCCAGGCCTCGTCGTCATACAGCCCGGCCTTGGCCACCTGCGCTCCGCGCCAGATGATGCCCCAGATCCGGGGATAGAACGCGCAGCTCGGAAAAAACCGGGCAAACAGGCCGGGCGCGGGTTCGGGGCTGTGGTATTCCGACGGATTGGTAAAAACCGGATCGTCCGGCAGCATGGAACCTCCTTCAGCTTTTGCCCGCGCCGTTCCCGCCGGCGAGTTCCTCAAGCAGATCCAGATGTTCTCTGTCCGTAAAATCGAAACAGAGCGGGGTCAGGGTGATATAGCCCCGGTTGAGCAGATCCTTGTCCGAACCGGATTCCACGCCGGCCGGCGGAATCTCGCCTTCCAGCCACCAATAGAGATTGCCGCGCGGGTCCTTGCGTTCGTCGTACCAGTCGTTCCACACGGCCCTGGTCTGCGGGCAGACGCGCAGCCCCTTGGTCCGGGCTATGGGCAGGTTGGGATAGTTGACGTTGACCACGCGGCGGGCGGGCAGGCGCTTCCAGTCGATGCACGCGACCAGTTCCGCGGCGTGGCGGGCCTGATCGTGCGCGTCGTCGAGCCGAAAATTATCCATCGACAGGGCCAGAGCCGGAAATCCCAGGTGCGCGGCCTCGGTGGCGGCGGCCACGGTGCCGGAATAGAGAATGTCCGGCCCGACGTTGGGGCCCGCGTTGATGCCGGAAACCACGAGATCGGGTTTTTCCGGCAACAAACGCGAGAGGGCGAGCTTGACGCAGTCCGTGGGCGTGCCGTAAACGCCGTGGCCGAAAAAGTCCTTTTTATAAAACTCCTTCACCCGCACCGGCACAAACACGGTCAACGAGTGCCCGACGGCGGACTGTTCCGTCACCGGCGCAACCACGTGCACCGTATGCCCGGCTTCCACCAGGGCGTTGTGCACGGCGGCGAGCCCGGCGGCCTGGATGCCGTCGTCGTTGGTCAGCAGAATACGCATGAAAACTCCTTGAAAGAAAATTGCTTATAAAAACACAAGCCGCCGGAGGCTGCGCCGGAAGGCGCTTCGAGCGACAAGGGCGCGTTTGCCGAACTTGCTTCGGCAAACATGGATGCGCCCGCCGGAGCGGCAAAGGACGCCGCATCACGGCAAGGCCGGTCGCCGCCGTTGACAAAGAAAGCCGAAGAAGGAAAGATTCGGCGCACACCCGTCTTGTGGCAGATATATGGAAAAAACTCAATTCATCAAGGATATCGCCCCCGGCGACGAAGTGCGCGGCATCTTTCTGCTCGGCGCGGCGGAGTTGCGCGAATCCCGCAACGGCCCCTTCTGGCGGCTGGAGCTGAAAGATTCCTCCGGCGCGCTCGAAGCCAAGATCTGGAGTCCGCAGAGCCGGGAATATGCCGAACTTATGGCCGGCGCGCTCGTCGAGGCGATCGGGCGTTGCGGCAGCTATCGCGATCAGCCCCAGGCAAGCGTGGAGCGGCTGCGTGTGCTTTCCGAAGAAGAAGTCGCCGCCTGCGATCTTTCGCTCTTTCTCCCCTGCGCTCCCTGCCCTCCGCAGGCCATGCTGGAGGAACTCGAACGCCTGATCCGCAAGGAAGCCGGGCCCTGGAAAAAATTCCTGCTCGCCGTGCTGCGCGATGACGGCATCCGGGCGGGCCTGCTCAGCGCGCCGGCCGCCAAAAACGTTCACCACGCCTATGTGGGCGGCCTGCTGGAGCACACGCTTTCCGTCACGGGCCTGGCCCTGCGCCTGTGCGACCACTATCCGGAACTGGATCGCGCTCTGATGGCGGCCGCGGCCGTGTGCCACGACCTGGGCAAAATATGGGAACTGAGCGGCGGCCTGCGCAACGACTATACCGATGCAGGCCGCCTGCTCGGCCACATCACGCTCGGGCTGGAACGCCTGGAGCCCCTGCTGCGCAAACACGCACCCTCGCCGGAGCAGGCGCGCCACTTCAAGCACCTGATCTTAAGCCACCACGGCGAACACCAGTTCGGTTCCCCCCAGCTGCCCCAGACCGCCGAAGCCTTTGTGCTGCATTACGCCGACAACATCGACGCCAAAACCGCCCAGTGCCGCAGCATCTTCAGCGCCTTTGACGACGGGGAGGAGGGATGGTCGAGCTACCAGCCCACACTGGGGCGCTTTCTCTACCGGCCCGCCCGCAACGCCGAAAGCGCGGCGCAGGAAGACGGTCCCCGCCCCAAAGCGTCCAGGGAGGATCAATGTTCATTACTTTCGAAGGAATAGAGGGATCCGGCAAATCCACTATTTTGGAGCGCACGGCCGCTGTTCTGCGCACCGAGGGTCTGCGCGTGATCATCACCCGCGAGCCGGGCGGCACCGCCTTCGGACGCGAACTGCGCGCCCTGCTGCTGGACGCCCGCCGGGCGGATTTCTCCCCCCGCGCGGAGTTGCTGCTCTTTCTCGCCGATCGCGCCCAGCACCTGCACGAAGTGATTCTGCCCGCCCTGGCCGAGGGCGGCGTGCTGCTCTGCGACCGCTATGCGGATTCCACCTTCGCCTATCAAGGCAACGGGCGGGGTCTGGACACGGCCATGCTCGAACGCCTGAATTTCTACGCCACCGACGGCCTCAACCCGGATCTCACCCTGCTCTTCGATCTGCCTGTGGAAATGGGCATGGCCAGGGCCGCCGAACGCAACAGGGAGGAAGGCACGGCGCTTTCCGAAGGCCGCTTTGACGCCGAGCACCGCAACTTCCACACCCGCGTGCGCGAAGGCTATCTGCGTCTGGCCCGCGACAACCCACAGCGCTGGGCCGTTATAGACGCCGCGCCGCCCACCGACGCCGTGCTGCGCAGCGCCCTGGCCGTTGTGCGGGGCCGCCTGGCCCTTGCGGGCCCGCCCGTGAGCACGGTAAACGAATGATCCTGCTGCGCCGCATGCTGCTCATCCTCACCCTGTCGGTGCTGCTTCTCGCTCTTGCGGCCTGGCTGCTGCGCGCGCGCAGCGACGCGTTCATCTTTTTCCCCAGCGCGAAAATCGAAGCCACGCCGGCCGACATCCCCCTGCCCTACGAAGACATCCGCATCCGCACGCGCGATAATGAAACCCTGGCCGGTTGGCACATCCCGGCCGCAAAGCCCGACGCCCCCACTCTGCTCTTCTTCCACGGCAACGCGGGCAATATTTCGCACCGCATCGAGTCCATCGCCCTTTTTCACGAACTCGGCCTTGCCGTGTGCATCATCGACTATCGCGGCTACGGCCTCAGCACGGGCAAGCCTTCCGTGCCCGGCACGCTCGAAGACGCGCGGGCGGCCTGGGATTGGCTGATCGTGCAAAAAAAGCTCCGCCCGGATCAGATCGTCATCTTCGGCCGCTCGCTGGGCGGCGGGCCGGCCGCGGCCCTGGCCGCGCACGTGCAGCCGCGCGGTCTGATTCTGGAATCCACCTTCACCTCCCTGCGCGACGCGGCCAAAACCGTGTATCCCCTGCTTCCGGCCGGCCTGCTGCCGCATGATTACGACTCCACGGCGGCGGTCGCCGCGTTGCGCCGCCCCCTGCTGGTGGTGCACAGCCAATCCGACGAGGTCATACTCTACAACCTGGGCAGGGCGCTGTACGATGCCTGCCCCGGCCCCAAGGAGTTTTTGCTTATACGAGGCAGGCACAACAGCGGCTTTCTCGAGGACAGGGAGACGTATGTGAACGGACTCCGCGCCTTTCTGGAGTCACTGAACCAATAAGTGCGCTCTTACGGCGCCCGGCGGAGCAAAAAAGCCGGTTGACGCCGCAATTGCCCGCGAATATTCTTATGTAATGCTCACCGCCCCCACACGACTCGGCGTGGTCTTTTTCCCCGCCTTTGACTGGGCCATCTCCCCCACCCATCCGGAGCGGGAAGAACGCCTGCTCTACACCCGCGATCAGTTGGTCGAGGAAGGGATCTTCGATATCCCCGGCATCACCGAGCACCGCCCCGGCCTGGCGACCTACGAGGACGTGGAGCGCGCCCACTTCTGCCTGCCGGACGCGCCCGCCGTGTGCAGCGCCTCGCACCTCGCTTCGGCCGGCGGGGCCATACGCGCCGGCCGCCTGGTCATGGAGAAACAGGAGGATCGCGCCTTCGCCCTGGTGCGCCCGCCCGGCCACCATGCCATGCGCGTCACCCACGGCAACCGGGGCTTTTGCAACGTCAACATCGAAGCCGTGATGATCGAGCACCTGCGCGCGCATTACGGCCCCCTGCGCGTGGCGATCGTGGATACCGACTGCCACCACGGCGACGGCACCCAGGACATGTATTGGAACGATCCGGACACGCTCTTCATCTCCCTGCACCAGGACGGGCGCACCCTCTATCCCGGCTCCGGCTTTCTCGACGAATCCGGCGGGCCGGCCGCCCTGGGCCGCACGCTCAATTTTCCCCTGCCGCCCCAGACCGGGGACGAGGGTTATCTCTACGTCATCGAAAACGCCGTGCTGCCCGTGCTGGCGGATTTCAGGCCCGATCTGATCGTCAACTCCGCCGGGCAGGACAACCATTTTACCGATCCCCTGGCCGACATGCGCCTTACCGCGCGCGGCTATGCCGAACTCAACCGCCGGCTGGCCCCGCATATTGCCGTGCTCGAAGGCGGCTATGCCGTGCGCGCCGCTTTGCCCTACACCAATCTCGCCATCTGCCTGGCCCTGGCGGGCCTGCCCTTTGACGACGTGCGCGAGCCCGCGCCCGCGCCGGCCCAGAACCCGCGCAACGCGGACATCATCAAAAAACGCTGCGACGACGCGCTCGCCCTCTATTTCTCCCCGCCCGCCAAACCCTCCGAAGGCCGGGAGGAACGCGGCTTCTGGGTGCGGGAAAAGGATATCTTCTACGACACCGACATGCTGCACGAAAAGCAGCGCGAAGCCTTCCGCCTCTGCCCCTCCTGTCCCGGCTTCGCCCTTATCGAAAGCGCCTCCACCCGCAACCCGCTCAGCCTCTGCATCCACATTCCCCGCCGCGCCTGCGCGGCCTGCCGCGCGCAGGCCCTGGAATATGCGGACGCGGGACGCGCGGCGAAGAAATACGCGAAGGTGCTGGTGCAGGATCTCTCGGGGGAAGGAAACTGATCCCAAACAAGATAATTCCCAGGGCAACGGGTAGATAATTCCGGGATCAACCGGGATCTCACGGGACATATCGGGATCGAGATCGTAACGCCGTTACGCATGGTGAAACAGAAAAGGGGCCTCATCCGGCCCCTTCTTCTTTGGTTTCCGCCCCTGCCGTCTGCATGGCTTTTAGCAGGGGATGTCCGACCAGGTCAACGTGCTGCCCTGGTCGACCACGTCGGCAGATGACAACCCGCCGCACGCCGAGCCGCCGGGCCGTGGCTTCCAGCCGGGCCGCGTCCTGATCCATCAGCTTGCCGATGACGGGCGCGCCCTGGAAGCAGCGTGGCCCCATATGCAGGCCCCAGGTATGAATGCACAGCGCCTGCCCGCCGGACAGGGCGAAGTCCACAGCCTCTTTGTGGATGGCATAGCCGTGCCGCCGGATATCGAAGCATTTCAAAAGGGGCCCCTTCCGGCACGACCGGCGTTTGTGCATCTGCGCCATGACCTTGGCCACCGCCACGCCGGACTTGGTCAGATCCGCATCTTTATATATAAGGTGGTTCTGATTCGCCCGGGCCAGCTCGCCGCGCGTGACCAGGAGCAGGTTCTCCAGGGAGCAGTTTTCGCGGTTCTGATCGGCGAAGACGAGAACGTGCCCGGGCGGGACAGGGCCGTGCTCCGCTTCCCACACCAGCAGATGCTTGGCCTTCCAGACGTCGGGATCGGCTATTTTGACGTCGATCTGATAAAAGCCGTAGCGGCGGTGCGGAGTTGTGCGCCGTTCGCTGCCCACGGGCTGGTAATTGGCGGGCTGATGCCCCTTGGGAAAGCGCGTGGCCTGAGAGCCTTTGCCGGCCGCGCCGGCACCCCAGCCCTTTATCCCGGCATTGTGGGGCCGCTGCCCGGGCACGAAGCGCGTGTCCCGCCCGGTGGTGAATCCCCGGTTATGACAGGCGGCCCTCACCTGGGAAAAGGCAAGGGCCGACTTGAAATGCGCGTTGAAAAGCTCGGTAAGCTCCTGAAAGCTGCGCCCCTTGACGTGCGCCTCAAGCCAGGCGATCTCTTCCGCGCTGAAACGGTGCATGGTCACATTTCCAGCATGGGCGGGAGCTTGTTGCCGGACACGCTGTTATCCATCGCTATCCGGGCCTTGAGCACAAGGCCGCCGTTGGAGATGATTTCGCGGGCCACGTTGGTCACGGCCGAAGCGCGGTCTATTTCCTCCCGGAGCTTTTCACCCTTAAGATCCTCGTCGTTCAGGCGTTCGAGCTGGGCGAACAGGTGGTCATTGAGATCGGACAGCTTGTTTTTCATGATGCATCTCCTCTTGAGGTTAGAGCCTTCCGCGCCTGATCGGCCGCCCACTTGAGCCAGCACGCAGGGAAATGGTTTTCATCACAGAACGTCGGCTCGCCGTTTTGATCAAAGCGCAGGCTGCACCACGCCGGGACTTTCCCGTCGACCAGAAAATGTGAGCCGAAATGTTCATCCGGGCACTCCGTCATAACACCCAGCAACGCGTCCCGCTCCAACTCCGCCTGTTCCGCGCGCTTGAGCAGGGATTGCTCGTGCGGCCGGAAGTTCCAGCGTTTTTCCGCCTTGCCCTTCGACCAGTGCCCTTCCTGCACGCCATTGGGGCCGTTGCCGCAATCCGGGCAGAATATATAATGGTAATGCTTGCCGTCCGGTTCGTTGGTTTTGTCCCTGACAGGATTTTGGCCGCAAAAAGGGCATGGTTTAAGGGTGCTCATGCGTCTTCCTCCCACACCTGAACCTCATGCTTGTCATCGAAGTCCAGATATTGCGTCGGATCGTCGGAAAGCATGTCGATGGCGATTTCTTTTGCTTCGGCTTCCGAATTCGCCTCAATGCCTTCAAATGTGGCGTACAGATTCATGCGAAAGTCAACCGTCCACTTTTTCATTCTCCCGCCCCCTACCAGCCGAATCGCCCGGTTACTTCGTCCACAGCGTCGCTATACTCCTCGACCCATTCGTCATAGGGCGTCGGATATTCCTCTATGAGATCCTCTTCCGGCTGCCGCGCCTTGAGTTCCGCGTATTTCTCAGGGGCGAACTGGCTCAGAATGACGGCGTCGATATCCAACCCGTCCTGCGTCACGAGGCCGCATCTGCCGCCGGAGTCGATGTCCGTGCCGCGATACGGCTCCATGAACGGCGCGAGCTGTTCTCCCCGCAATCCGGCGTCATAGGCGGCGATCATGTTGGCTTCCATGTACGTGTAGGCGCTGTTGTCTCCCATCTCATCCTCCTAAGATTGTTGCTGTTGCCTGCCGGCGTGTTTTTCGGCGGCCGCGTTGAGCGCGGCGACCATCACCCGGCCCATCGCGGCGCGTTTGTCCAGGGTGACGTTGATCATGTCGAAATAACAGACCGTGGTGTTGTCCTGATGATCCGTGATTTTGAGCCGGGTTTCGCTCGACTGCACCAGCTCGAAACGAGGTTTTGCGCTCATATCCTAATCCATGCCGCCGCGCCCGATGTGCGCGGGTGTGTCCCATTCCGGCCGCACATAGCGGCTGTACAGCGCGTCAAAGGCCGGCTTGGCCTCTTTGAGCATGCGCTCCAGTTCCGGCGCGCTGCGCCCGCCGAATTCCACGGCCAGGGCCAGACTCTTCAGTTTCTTGGCGTGCTTGCGGCTGTCTCTGGACATCATGCCCCTCCCTTGAGGATTTTGTAGACCGTCTGCACGCACACGCCGTGCCTGCGCGCCAGCTCCGCATGATTGTTGCCGGTGAATTCCGCGCGTATGGCGGCGTTGCGCCTGTCGGCCCGTTCTTTCGCGCCGATGCCGATATAGACCTGCCGGCCCCCCAGCTCGCGCCCCACGCGCGCGGCCACGCGCGGCCCCAGATCGGCCGGGCCCTTGCGCCGCTCGTCCTCTATGATGAGCGCGAGCGCCGCGAGCAGCTCCGGGGCCTGCATGCGTTCGTCGCCGGCCGCCATGTCTACGCCGCCCTGGCCTTGGCCGGCTTGAAGCTGTCGAGGTATTCCCGCGCGGCCGTGTGGAACGCGCACAAGGCATCCTGCCCGCCGACGGCGCTGCCGGCCGCCGTATCCCGTTCCACATCTTCCAGAGAGGCATAGCCCGCCGGCAGGGGCAGAGCGCCGGAGGCCACGGCTTCGGCGATCAGCTTTTGCTCTATGCGCCCCACCCATTTCTTGAGCCGTTCGGCAACCACGTTGCGCTGCCGGGGATTGCACCATTCTAGGCGCTTTCTCTTCGTGATCCCCTCAACATAGGAGAGCAGCGCCCATTCGCTGGAATCCCGCAGCACGCCGTAGTTTTTGAGCTTGAGCCACTGGTGGCGGATGAACAGGGACTGCGCGTCCTGATCCTGCGTGGCGTCGACCTCGCCTCCGGCCGTGCGGCGCGCGGAGGCCTCGAACTTCACGCCTCTGGCCTTCAGTTCTTCCACCACTTTCCAGCGTTCCCGCTGCGTCATGCCCGTGGTGCTTTCCTTGCCGGTGACGGACTTGAGAAAACTCCGATACGTCTCGTCGTCGACGCCGTTGTTGCGCTGCCAGCGCTTGATAAAACGTTGCATCCCGCATGCCGCCATAACGCCCTCCTTACGCGGCTTCGCCCGCGTCCGGCTTCAATTCCTGATCCGCCGTTTCGTAAAAGAACACGTCTTCCTGCACCACCTTGCAGCCGAGTTCTCGCAGATGCTCCGGCGAAAGGGCTTTCAAGGCTTCCTTGTCCGGTTCCTGCTTCACGCGAATGCAGGCGGTCATGCCGGTGTCGCGCAGGGTCTGGAGAACCCGCTCCCAGGTCATTTTGGACAGCAGCCGGATCTTGCTGGAGGCGCGAAAGCCGATGGTGCCGAAGCTAAGTTCGCAGCTCTTCTTTTTGGCGAACAGTTCTTCCTTGTTTTCTGTGGCAAAACGCGCCAGCCCCTGTTCCATCCGGGCTATTGCCAGCTTGGGCGATTCCGCTTCTTTGGCGGCCTTGAGTTTGACGGCGTCAATGGCGTCGTTCATTTCGGCCTCGATCAGACCGACATAACGGCGCATGCCGGTAAGTTGCGCCAGAACGGAGTCGGCTTCTTCCAGGGACTTGATAACGGGAATCGTATAGTCGGGTTTTACGCGTGCCATGATATCCTCCTACGCCTGTTGAATGATGCCCGCGTCGACCTTGGGCATTTTGAGTTCCGCCGCGATGTTGAGCGCCTTGGTCAGCATGTTGCCCACCAGCAGGGGATAGAGCAGCGATGCCCCGTTGCCTTTGCCGTCCCTGGGGCCGGTAAGGCGCAGGGCCAGCGCGGGCAGCGCGTCCGGCGCGATCACGTCGTCAAATGTCGCCCCGGCCCGTTCCAGCCTGTGCCGCACATAGCCTTCCAGATTTTCCAGGGGATGCAGTTCCAAAAGTTCCATGCGCTGCACCACTTCGCGGATCTCCGCGTTGGTTTCCAGCAGCTTGTTGCGTCTGAGTTCCGGCTGACCGATGAGCAACACGGACACCAGCCGCGTCAGCCCGTCCGTCAGTTCGTAAAAACGCTTCAGATGCTTGATGGTGTAGAGCGGAAGGCTGTGCGCCTCCTCAAAAATCAGCAGATGCCTAAAGCCCGCGCGGGAGGACTCAATCAGGCGTTTATGCATGTGACGGAAACGCGATTCGGGCGAGGTTACGGCCTTGTAGGCCGGGTCGATTGCCGCCAGCACGGCCTCGCAGATGTGCGAGCTGCGCAGGCCCGGCGTCTTTTTGTTGCCGTTGTCCATGCCCAGCGTGTAGGGCTCGATCACAATCACCCGCGCGTCCTCCCGCGCCAGCCTGTCAATCAGCGCCCGGCGCAGCGTGGTCTTGCCGGAGCCGGATTCGCCTATCACCGCCGTCATGCCGCCGTGCCGCGCGGTCTGGTACATGCTTTCCAGCACATAACGCGTGTCCGGGCTGTAAAACACGTCCTCCGGGCCGGAGAACTCGTCGCAGAACGGATCGCGGGGCAACCCGAACTTGCGCTTGGCCGCCGGGTGCAATACCTGTTTTCTCAACATCCAGAATTCCTCCCTGGTTGATTCTGTTGCGCCTGCCCGATCCGCCGGGCCGGCAGAGGCGGCGAGCTGCTCGAACGCCGCCGTTATTTTTTCATCCGCAGCGCCCGTCTCCCTCAAGATTTCCCGCAGGCGCGCGCGGCAGCCGGCCGTATTCTTGCGCGGCCATTCCCCCCGCAGCAGAATCTGCGTTATCGCGGAGGGGGAAACAGGCACGCGCCGCGCGATTTCGGACTGGGACAGGCCGGAGGCCGTGAACAGTTCCTTGAGCAGAACGCCCTTCATGCGGCACCCCCCGCCGCTTGTCGCGGCACGGCCTCAAATTCCACCACCGCCGGCCCCGCCGGCCGGATGAAGGCGGCGGCCAGGGCCTCCACATCCTCAACAGGCACATGCCCGCCGGGATAGGAGCGGATAAGGTGTTCCATGTGCTTCTCCTCCCAGGGCAGCCCGGCCGTGGCCATGCGGCGCTTGAGCCGCATGCCGGCTTCCGCGATGGTAAGGGGCTGGGTTTCGCGCTGCGGGGCGTCCAGATCCAGCGCGCCGCCGCGCACGGGGAAGAACAGCGGCACGCGCCGCGCCTCGATATCGGCCATGATGTTGACGCCCGCATAGGCCGGCCGGCCGGCCCGCCGGGCCTTTTCGGCTTCCTCCGGCGTGGCGGCGGCAAACGCCTCCCGTTCCATGCGCTTTATGGCCTTGTCCGTGGCCGTGTCCCGGTGCCGGGCGAAGTCCTCGCCCACAACCGGGGCGTCCACGTCAAAGCCGGCCTTGTCCCGTTTGATCGGCGCGAGCATGTAAATGCGCTCCCCGCCGTCCATGTCCCGCACGGCTACATCCACGGCCGGGGCTTCGTAGGGGTTGACGGAAACGCTCACCTTGTCCCCGATGTTCACGCCTTCTATGCCGTGCAGGTTGTAGGTCTGCTGCCCCCAGCCCTTGATGGCGTAGGTGATGGACAGCCGGCCGCTCACCGTGCGTTCCACCGCCGGCGAGGCCACCAGGGCGCGCAGCGCTTCCCCGCTCTGCGGCACCCGGAGCTGTTCCGGCGTAATCGACGTCCACAACAGGGCGCGCGGCTTGCGGTGCCGGGAATGGATCGCGCAGGCGTTGAAGGTGACGCGCCATTCGTCCGCGCGGCGGTTCAGCTCCTCCAGGCTGTCCACGGTCATAAAACGCAAACGGCTTTCAAACTGCCGTTCCACTATCCTCTGACCGCTTTCCACCTGCCCCGTGGCGCGGGCGTTGCCGCGCGCGTGGTCGATCAGCTTGATGCGCAGGCGGGCGCAAAAGCCCTTGGTCAGATCCGCGATGAACGGCGCGCCCTTGTCGGTGTAAAGAACAAAGGGCACGCCGTGAAAAATGTCCGTCTCGTTCTCCCGCCGGCACATGGCCTCGATCAGCACGGCCAGGGCGCTTGCCGCGTCTTCCGCGCCCAGCGCGTAGCGGCAGAACACCATGCCGGAATGATGATCCGTGATTACCCAGCGGATAACCCGCGCCCGTTCGGCTTTTTCAAGGTTTTTCGGCTTGTTTTTGTTGTAGACGGCCTCCTCCATAATCCTCACCCTGCCGCGCGGCAGGTAGAAGATCACGCACACCGAGGCGTCCATCTGCCAGCACCAGTTGGGATGAGGGCTGCGCAGGCTGATTGCCGGGCTGCCCCGCTTCAGCTGATCCGGGTGGCAGCCGTAGGCCGTCATGGCCCTGGAAAGCGTGGCCGGCGAAGGCATGGCGACTTCGCCCGTTTCCGCGTCGGCCACGCAGCCCAGGCCGTTTTTGTCGAGGATCTCCGTAACCGTGTGTATGGACATGATGCGTTTGCCGTTGGCGCGCGTGGCGGCCTTGAGTATGCCGCCGGCCAATACGGCGAGATCCTCGTTTACGCAGAGCCTGCCGCAGTCCGAGCGCGTTTTGCGCCCGGACTCCCAGCCGATTTTTTCCAGCCGGGCGTAGACCACGCTCCGGCTGACGCTCAACAGGGCGGCGGCCTCGTTGATGAGCCGGCCGCGCCCGCGATAGGGCGTGGCTTCCAGGCGCTGTTTCAGCCCGCAGAGGTATTCGGCCTGGCTCGGGTGCATGGCGTTACTCCGCGTTCGTCAAGTGGTGCGCATCGCCGCGCATGGGGATGTCGCCGAGTTCCAGGGGGTAGACCAGAATGCGGAAATCCACGTCCACCTCCGCCTCGATCACGTCTTCCGCCATGTGGGAACACAGGCCGGAGGTAAGCTGCGTCACCAGCGCCGTCGTCTGCGGGCTCACGCCCTCCAGCTCGAATATGCTTCTGGCCTGCGCCAGATACGCGGCAAAGGTGCCGATCATCTCCAGGCCGCGCTTGTGCAGTTCTTCCAGCGCCGCCCGTTCCTTTTCGCCGCGCAGCAACGCCTGCTTGTCCGGCGGCAGGCTCTTCAGCTTGGCAAGTTCAGTCTGCGCCGCGTCGAGCTGCTTGTTTTTCTTGCTTAAAACCTCGTCGCGAGCTTTCAGCGTGGCGTCCTTTTCCTTGATTTCCTCGCGCAACTTGGCGTTGCGGGCGGCCTGATCCTCGATGAAGTCCTTCAAGGCCTCGGGATCATCGCCGAGTTTTTCGCCTTCGATCACCATCTGCCGCGCGTCTTCCGGCAGGGCGCGCAGCTTGCGCAGATCGCTGTAGCGCAGGCCCATGCGCTTCGCGCTTTCCAGAAACTCTTCCCCGAACGCCGTCAAATTTTGCAGATCTTCCGCCACCTTGCTGTACGAGACGCCCATCGCGCCGCATACGTCTTCAAACGTGTTGATGGCGAGAACGGAGCCGTCCGCCTGCGGCACGCGCATGCCCTTGTAGGCTTTGGTGTCCTTCATCTGCTTAAGCAGCTTGAGCAGCCCTATGCCGCTGTATTGGCGGAAATGATCCAGCATCTGCACCTGCCCGATCACCTTGCCGCACTCGAACTGCTGCACGGCCATCGCGTCGGCCAGAGCCGTGGCCGTGCGGCCCACGTCGAGCTGATGATCCAGCCTGGCCTCTATTTCCGGCGTTATCTCCACGGGCGCGGCTGCCGCGTTCAGAGCGTCCGTCATCTCGTCCACATCCAATTCCACAGCGGGGTTCGTCCTTCCCATAACTTTCTCCCTAATCCCGCAGGGCGGAGGCCAGAATGTTCCGGCCGGCTTCCGCCATGCGGTCCTGCATGCGTTGATAGTGGTTGGTGAAATTCTGCATGACGGACAGCGGGCGGGAAGTGAGGCTCCAGCGCCCGTTGCCCAGTTTGCGCGCGTAGCCTATGGCTTCCAGCCGGGCCAGATCGCGGCTGATGTTGGCCCGGCTCTCCTTCAGGGCCTCGGCCAGTTCGTTGTTGGCCGCGCCGTCGAAATAGCGCCCGGCAAGCAGCTCGACGATGCGGTGCGAACGCGTGACCGCGTCGGCCCGGTCATTCCTGCTCATGGTCTGCCTCCCGGCGGTTGCCCCCCTGATAGTTTCCGTAGATGTCGTAGTCCGCGAGCAGATGCAGCACGTACTCGCCGTCCCGCAGATCGAGCTGCCAGAGGGGCAGGCCCTTCTTGCGGGCAAAAGCGATCTCGGCGGCCACGCCTTCGGAACTGTGGATGCCGTCCAGCATGAGGATCACCATGTAGGGCGCGGCCAAGTAGATGACCGGGCGTATGTGCGGCTCAAGCCCTTCGGCCCGTTCGACAAATTCCAGCTTGCCGTCCGCAATGTCGGATTCGAGATAATAACGGGAATGGTTGCTGCCGCAGCAGGGGCAGGGCCAGTCGCAAGTGAACATCGCCTTGCCCGCGCCGTTCGTCTCACGCCGGCGCAGCTTGAGCACCGCGCCGGGGGGAATGACCTCATCCGGCACCGCCCGGCGCTTGTTGTCATCGCCGTACTTTTCCCGCGTGGGCTTGTGAACGCGCAGCAGCTTGCCGCCATAATCCTTTTTATGCTTGGGCGGCGGAACCGCTTTCCACGCCCGCAAATCCGGGGCGGCGGTCATTGCCGTTCCTCCGTTGCAGCGTCCGCGCAGGCGGAGCAGAGATCGGAGGATACCCACCAGCAGCCGCCGGGGCAGGCGTGATCATCCGTGCAACCGCACACGCGGCAGCGCCGCACGCCGTCCGTCACATGCGGCATAAAGGCCGGCCGGGCCGCAACCTGGGCGGCTCCGATCAGTACGGCCGCGTTCTCCAGGCCAACAACCCGGTCAATGCCGTCAAAAATGCCCTGGATCATGCGCCGGGCTTCGAGTATGTCGCCTTCCGGCAGGTTGCAGGCCAGTTCCGAAAGTCGCCGCGCGTACTGCTGCAAATCGCCGGAAATGGGGCCTTGCGCCGGGGCGGAATTTGCCGTAGAGGATCTTTGTGTGTTCATGAGGACTTGCTCCTTGTGAATAGGTTTTTGCGGGGCCGTTGCAGCGGCTCCGCTTTTTTAATGAGGGATTTCAGCAGCCGGAATTTAATGGGACCGGGCCATCCGCCGATGCAAATCTCGCTGTCGTCCGTGCCCATCTTCACGGCGGTGCGAAAATGGGTTGCCTGCGGGCCGTTGATCCATTCGCGCAACGTTTCCAACTGGGCGTCGTTCATGCCGCCCTCCCTTCCGGCCGCTCCTTCCGTTCCAGGGGGTAGAGCAGATCCCTGGAGCAGCCCAGGCGCTCCAATACGGTCAGCGTGCGGCGGTGATTGCGCAGGCCCTTCAGCGTGTCGCTCACCGTGCTTTTGCGCGTCCTGGCCAGGGCCGCCAGACTGGTGATGTTGAGGGGTTTGCCCTGCGGGTCTTCCACTCCGGCCAGAAATTCCCGTATGCGCCAGTGGTTGCGGCCCTTGCCGCAGCCCCGCTGGAGTTGGGTCGCCGTACTCATTTCAAATCCTCCTCAATCTGTTGTTCCAGGCGCTTGGCCTCTTTGGCCGCGCGTTTTATGGTCAGGTTTTTTTCGGCCAGATCGCGCAGGCGTTTGTCTTTGGCCGTCATGATCCCGCCGCCGAGCAGCCCGGCCCAGGCGGCCAGGGGCTCGACGGAACCGCAGGCGATCATGATCACATGCACCGCCCGCGTGGTGGGCACCTGATCGCTCTCCGGGTTCAGCCATTTTTCGAGCGTATCCAGGCTGATAGTTTTGGCGTTGCCCTGCGTGAGCCGTACGCCGGCAGGGCGGATCAGCGCGTTGATGCGGTCGACCAGATGCGCCCGTTTGTAGGGGGAGGCGGCCACCGCGCGGTTCAGCGCGGCTTTCAGCACGGCGTCAAAACCGGCTATGCTCGCCGTAATCGCGTTTTCCGCCTCAAACAAACTGAGCTGCCTGCTCATCCGTTCACCATCCGAGCCTGTGGTGGCTGACCATCCGATCTCCGCCGGCCTGCGGACGTTGACCCGTCCCCGACGGGGCTGGTAGGGTACTTGTGCCGGGCATTTGTTTACCGTCCGCACCCTATCCTTATCCACTTTTATGAATGGATGTCAATCATAAAAATGAATATATTTTTCATTATTCACCTTCATGAAAGATATTGATACCTTCGCCTCTCGCATGCGAGGTCTCCGCGCGGGCATAAGTACGGCCGCTTTTGCCGCAAAGCTCGGCATCAGTAGTGGTGCGCTGAACAACTATGAACGCGGCCAGAGCATGCCGAGCGGGAAGACTCTCATCCACATATCTGAACAACTCGGCGTCAGTGTGGAGTGGCTCCTGCATGGGACAGAGCCGGAGCAAAAACCTCCGACGTCGGAGGTTTTTGAAGGAGAAAATCAACAACATATTGAGATTACTGACTCTGGAAATAGTGAAACCTCCGACGTCGGAGGTTTTGAAGAAAGAGACGAACTCCGGGCGCTGGAAAAGGAATTGCGCGCGCTCTACCGCGAGCACACGGCGGCGCTGAAGGAGAATGCGGCATTACGTGTGGAAGTGGAGCGTGTAAGGCGAGAGCTACAGGCGGCCCTGGGCGCGCTCGACAAGGGCGCGGCAGGGATGATTAAGCGGACGGATGTGGCTCAGGCGGGGTAACGTGACGCGCCTCTTCGTTTTTTTCTTCCTCGTTCTGTTCGCCCTGCCGGCCTGGGCCTGGGAAGGGGCGGTGGTGTCCGTCCACGACGGCGACAGCATCACCGTGCGGCGGGAAGAAGACAGGGAAAAAGTCAAAATCCGTCTCTACGGCATAGACGCGCCCGAAATGCCCGTGAAAGGGCGCTGGGAGGCGCAGGCGTATTGCAAACGGTCGCGGGATTTTCTGCGCGGCCTGCTCCCGCAGGGTTCCCGCGTGGCCGTCATGGATATGGGGTTTGATAAATACACCCGCACCGTGGCCGGAATAGTGTCCCTCCCGAACGGCAAAATCGCGCAGGAAGAACTCTTGCGCGCCGGCCTCGTCTGGATTTACCCTAAATATTGCCCGGACTGCCGGCAGTGGAAGACCCTGGAAGAGGAGGCGCGCGCGGCCCGGCGCGGCCTGTGGCAGCAGAAAAATCCCGTTCCCCCGTGGGAATGGCGTCGCCGTTGAACGGACAAAAACCGGAGGTAGCCCGTGAGAATTGTTGTGCCCGCCCTGCTGCTGATCTGCCTTGCGTTTTCCGCACCGGCCCTCGCCACGCAGGAAGAAATCGACGCCGTGCTGGAGAAGCTGGAGCCTGTTTTCGTAAAAGGCAATCAGGCCGCCATAATCAAGGCGGCGGAAAAACTGTTTGCGACACTGCCGGAACAGAACAGGGACGGCCGCCAATCCTGCCTGGGATACGTCGCCGATGCCAAATTTACGCAGGGAGACAAGAAGGGGGCGTATGCCGCCCTGGACGCCATGCGTGAGTTGGACGACAAGTCGGCTGTCTACATCACTGTGCGCACCTCGATACGAACCCGCGACGGGCAGGCGGACGCGGCCTTTGAGGAATGCCGCAAAGACGCCCGCGCCCTCAGCGACGATACGCGCCGCGCCAGGGTGGACAGGTACTGCCGGGAAACCTATGCCCGCTCCCGTCAGGTTGCTCCGAAAACGCTTTGGCAGGCTTTCGACTCCAACGAGGTTGCGGCCGAAGACCAGTACAAGGGCAAGCTGCTGGCCCTGCAAGGCAAAATCGCCGCAATCGCCACCTCGCCTCTGGGCTATCCCGAATTGACCTTTGCCGTGGACAGAACCGGCATCAGCACGGTCAAGTGCCAGTTCCCCAAAGACGCCCGCGCCGAAATCGGCAAGCTGAAAAGAGGGCAGACCGTCACCGTGGCCGGCGTATGCAGGGGCTTTGTGCTCAAAACGCAGGTCACCGTTGACGCCTGCTGGCTGCTGGACTGACTTCCCGCCCGCCCCGCCTTTGCCCGCCCGCCGCCCGGCGGGCTTTTTTTTTCGCATTTTTTCCTCGCCGTGGCGAAGCGGACGCGGCGAAAGCTTCCCGCCTATACCTCTCGAAAAAACGAGAGGTATTCCATGCACATCGCAAACCTCAGCGTCCGCCTGGCCCCGGCTTCCCGCGCGGCGCTCAACAAGATTGCCGTTGACGCCCACGCCCTGAACGCCGGTCTTGACGCCCTGCCCCCTGCCGATGCCGAGCGCCTCGCCCCCCTGGTGCAACGCCTGCTTGATATCGTGGACGGGTTGGACGGCCCTTTCGAGTTTGAAAGCCGCGCGGATTTTGTCGACGACGAGGAAGGCGGCGACGCAGGAGGACACGGCAATGCCTGAACGCTGGTTGTCCGAGCCCTACCTGCGCGCTCTCATCGGCCCGCAGGCCACGGAATCCCTCATGGCCGCCATGGGGGGCGAGACCGTTTATGTGCCGCACAGGCCGAAGAGCGATCACCCGCTGGCCGGGCACATCGGCATGCATGCCTTTGCCGCGCTCTGCCAGGCCTGCAAGGGCGAATATGTCGCCCTGCCGTCAAGCCGCCTGGGCGAGCGGCACCACCTGATCCGCGATCTTCTGGCCCGGGGCTGCTCCCAGCGCAGCATCGCCCGTCAGCTCAAAATCACCGAACGCTATGTGCGCAAGGTCGCCGGCACGGAAGCCGCCGACCAACCCGCCGCCCCCTCCCGTCAGCTCAGTCTGCTGTAGCCTTCCCTCCGCGATACCCCCGGAACTCAGTTCCGGGTGATGCGTTCTTCCCCACGCGCGTAAAACGCGCGGGAAGGGGGAAAATCATGCACGCCTGGCCGCTCATCAGTTACTACCGGGTGCCGACCGCATCCGGCGTAATCATTTCCTGCTCCCGCGAATCGGGCTCTCTTGTCGTGGACGGGCGCGGCCGGGGATATGTGACCGGCTCGGCCGGCAATCTCATCCGCGTTTTTTCCGATCTCACCGACCGGCGCGGCCGTCAATGGCATGTGGTCGGCTGGGAAAAGCTCTCGCTGGAGAAGGAATATGCCCATGTTTGATATCAACACCCTGGGCCTCGCGCCCATCCCGCCCCTGTCCTTCTTCAGCAAAATCCACCCCTTCACGGCGCAGTGGGAAGGCGGCTTTGTCAACCATCCCAACGATCCGGGCGGGGCCACCAAACACGGCGTCAGCCTGCGCTGGCTCAGCAACGAGGGGCTCGACCTGACCGGGGACGGCCGGGTGGATATCGACGACGTGCGCGCCGTCACCCCCGAAATCGCGGCCCGGCTTTTCCACGCCTACTTTTACGCGCACCTGCACCTGGACGACGTGCCTCCGCTGCCCGCCGCCGTGACGTATGACGCGGCCGTCAACTGCGGCTGCGCCCGGGCTGTCATTTTGCTGCAAAAGGCCTGCAACGAGCGACGAGGCTACAAACTGGAAGAGGACGGGGTCTTGGGCCCGCGCACCCGCGCTCGCCTGAAAGAATTGCGCAACACCCAGTTCGACCTGGCGCACAGCGCCCTGCTGATGCGCGAAAGATTCCACCGCGATCTGGCCAACCGCCCGCCCCGGGCCGGCGCGAACGGGCAGACCGTCAACTACCGGCCCTTTCTCACGGGCTGGCTCAACCGCACGAGCGCTCTGTGGCGGCACGTGGTGCTGCTCACGCGTGACGGCGTATTTTAGGAGGCTGATATGTGCAGCACAGGCAAAATTGGTGCGGCTATGGTGAGGATTGCGGGCGGCGTTTTGCTGGGAGTCGCCGTTATTTTTGGGGCCGGCGTCGGCCTGGGTTGGCTGCTGTGGGGCTGACGCAATTTTTTCGGGACGACGCCGGGGAATACTCCTGCATGCGCCTTGTTACCGCAGTTATCACTCTGGCCGTGCTCGGCATGTGGATCTGGGGCTGTCTGCATGCCGGGCACTATATCCCGCTGGGATATGCCGAGGCCGGCATTATCGGCGCGGCGCAGGGGGCCAAGGCCGCGCAGGCCCGCTTTGAATACGGCGCGCCTTCCCCCCGCGAGTTGCTCGGAGGCGAACATGAGTAAAATCGGAACCGGCCTGCTGATAGCGGTATCCTGCATGTGCTGCTTCCTGGGCTGGCGGTTGGACGTGGAAAGGGACGAGCACGAGCTGACCCGGCGCGACCTGGTTGCTGTCGAGAAAAAGCTCGAAGCCTGCCGGGGAGAGTCCGAATACCGGCAAATACAGACCGTCGCGCAGTCCACGCTGGGCGCGGCCTGTCTAGCCAGGGAGCAGGCGGGCCTGGACGACGCCGCCCTGCGCGCCGCCATCATGGCCACGGCCCCGGCCGAACCCATAACCCCCGCCC
>JAVBNZ010000048.1:0-16146 GCA_031551145.1 Desulfovibrionaceae bacterium
AGCGATATCTGATATGCGAAAACGCCGCGCAGAAGGTGAAAAGGGCATCTTCCATCATCCTATGAGCATCGGCATTCTGGTCGATACGCGCGATTTCAGGGCATATGAAGATGACACGATCCAAGAGAACCCGTGGCGGGATGAAAACGGGTGGCGTGAAGGTGTGATAATGGAATAGAATCGGCTGTGGGACAAAGACGAGCGGCGCAAAGCGGAATAAGGCTCTGCGGTCGGATGCCGGTAAAGCGCCCCGTGCCCTCGTGCGCGGGGCGTTCGCTTTTCAGCAATCCTGTGAAGGTGGGGGCGGGCTGCCGGTTTTCTCGACGATCTTGATGAGTTCCCTGGTGCGTCTGCGCTGGCGCAGGTACCAGATGCCCGCGGCCGCGGCGGCCGCGCCCAGCAGAACGTAGAGCACCATGTGGGAGGCGGTTTCCATGATTGCCGAGAAGAGCTTGCCGAAAAAATAGCCGCCCGCGGTAAAGGCGCAGGCCCAGACGGCCGCGCCGATGACGTTGAGCACCAGAAATTTGACGTGGCTGACCTTGTTGATGCCGAGCAGAATGGGCGTGACGTTGCGCACCCCGTACACAAAGCGGAAACCCAGGATAAGGGCGGTTTCGTATTTGTGGATCAACGCTTCGGCCTTGGCGGTGTTCTTGGCCAGCCTTGGAAAGCGGGCCAGCACGGCCGGGCCCTTGTATTTGCCCAGCATGAACATGATCTGGTCGCTGGTGCAGCTGCCGCAAAAGGCGCAGACCGCGATGAGCACGGGATTGAGCAGACCCTGCTGGGCGAGCATGCCCGCGATGATGACCACGGTTTCCCCCTCCAGAAAGGTCCAGAGCAGGATGGCGTAGTAGCCGTACGTGTGCAGCAGGGCATGTGTATCCATTTCGAACATGGGTGATCCCTTGCGAGTGCTGTGGCGGTGTGTGGGCGATATCAGGAGCGGAAATCCGGCGATTTCCGCTCCCGCGTTCGTTTCTACGGCAGCACGGAGGCCTTGTAGGCCGTTTCCGGCTTGAGATACTGCCTGACAAGACGTTGGATGTCTTCCGGTTTGAAGGCGCGTGCCTTGTCTATCCTGTCCTTGTTAAAGCTCAGGGGGCGGCCCAGCACGGCCAGCCCGGCCGCTTCGCCGGAACGGGAGGCCAGGCTCTGGCGTTCGCGGTAATAGTCGGCCTCCATGCGGTTGATGCCGCGTTCCAGAGCCGCGGCGGGCAGGGTGGTTTCGCGCAGTTCCTTGAGCACTTTCAAAAAGCCCGTGTCCGCCTGTTCGAGCTTGGAGGCCTCGGTGCCGATGTAGAAGGCCATGTAGCCGGCTTCCTGCGCCGTGCGGCTGAAGGCCGCCACGGTATAGGCAAGCGCCTGCCTGTCGCGCAGTTCGGTGAAGAGCGGCCCGCTCTGCCCGCCGAGGATGCTTTCCAGCAGTTCCAGGCCGGGCGCGTCGGGATGGGCGGCGGGCACGGTCTTGAAAATGAGCATAAGGTGCGCCTGCCGCCTGTCGGGCAGCTTGAGGGTGAGATCCCGCACCTTGCCCCAGGCCGGCGGCTCGAGGGTCACGGGCGTCTCCTTGGCGGGCGGCAGGGAACGGGCGAAGCCGATCACGCTTTCACGGTCGAAATCCCCGGCCACGGACATCACCCAGGGCTCCGCCGACTGCCTGGCCCAGAAGGCGCGCACGTCCTGCGGGGTGAAGCTGTCCACGCCGGCATCCGTGCCCAGTTTCAGGGTGCCGTAGGTATGGCCCGGAAAAAGGAAGGGCGGCAGATAGCGGAAGAGCAGGCCGAGAGGCTTGTCTTCAGCGGAACGGATGGCCGCGATCTGGTTGTTTTTTTCGCGCGCGGTTTCTTCCGGCGAAAAGGCCGGCTGTTCCAGCACCTCGCGCAGCAGGGCGAAGAGATCGTTGCTGAAGCGGGTGGGGCAGCGCAGGGAAACGAGAAAGCTTTGCCGATCGGCCGCGGCGCCGAGGCTTGCGGCCCGGTCCGCCAGAAAGCGCTCTATCCGGGCGTTGTCGCGCTTGGCGGTGCCGGAGGTGAGCACGCGGGCCGCCAGGGAGGCCAGCCCCTGCTGTTTTTCTCCGGCCAGCGCGTCCCCGCCCGTGCGGGCCAGATCAAGCGCAATATAGGGCAGCGTGGAATCGGGCAGCAGAATGAGCCGCCTGCCCTGGCCCAGGTCGATGTCTTCCACGCCTTTTTTGTCGCCGGCGGCGGCCACGGAAGCCGCGATCTTGGGGGCCGGCCAGACGTTTTTGAGCGTGGCCGCGAGATCAAGCGGGGCCGCCTGCTGCGGAGTCAGGGCCGCCACGGCCGGGTAGCGCGAAAAGAGCGTGGCGGCGGCTTCCTTGAGCTGGGCGGTATCGATGCGGCGCAGCACGGAGAGCATGTTGGCTTCCGCCTCCTGTCCGCCCAGAAAGAACTGCAGGTGCCCCTTCCAGGAGGCGAGGCCGCCCAGGGTTTCCTTGCTCTTCTGTATGCCGTCCTCCAGGTTCAGCTTGGCGGCGGCCAGTTCCTCGGGCTTGAAGCGCGAAACGTCAAGCCTGGCCAGATCGGCACAGAACTCCTTCCAGAAGGGCTCCAGTTTGTCGGCGTCCAGTTCCACGCCGATGTAGAAGAGCCCCAGGCGCTCAAAGCTCATGTTGTGGGCGCTGATGCTGTGCACCAACTGCTTTTCGTACTTGTACTTCCGGTAGAGGTGGGAGCTGGGATCGCCCGCCAGCAGATAGGCCAGCACGTCGTAGGTTAGGGAATGCAGATCCCGTTCCGCCGGGGCGGGCAGGGCCAGACCGAGATACACCTTGTTCCAGGGGCCGGGCTGCACGGTGACGCTCAAACCCCTGTCGGGCAGGCTTGCGGGATCGATGACGCGGGGCGGACGCAGATCCACCGTGTCTTTCAGGCCGCCGAAAAGGCGTTCGGCCTCGGCCGTCACCGCGGCGGGATCAATTTTGCCCACCACGACCAGCAGCATGCTCTGGGGCTGGTAACGGCGGGAGATATAGGCGCGCATGCCTTCGGCGGTGAAGGACCGGATGGTGTTTTCAAAGCCGATGATCGGCCGCTCATAGGGCGTGTCCTTGAGGGCTTCGGCCAGCAGGATGTCGAAGATGCGGGAGGAGGGGCTGTCCTTGCCGCGTTGCAGTTCGGCCACCACCACCTCTTTTTCGGAGGCCAGATCCTGCGGATCCAGGGTGGCGCTGAAGGCCATGTCCTTGACGATGTCGAGGCCGAGCTTCCAGTGCGCGGCCGGCATGTCGGTGAGGTAGACGGTGTTGTCAAAACTGGTGTAGGCGTTGAGATACCCGCCCACGGCCTCCACGTCGCGGGCCACCTCGCCCTTGGGGCGTTCGGCGGTGCCCTTGAAAACCATGTGCTCGAGCAGGTGGCTTATCCCGGACTCCTCTTTGCTCTCAAAAGCCGCGCCGGTGTGCACGTAGAGCCGGGTGGAGACCAGGGGAAAGCGCTCGTCCCTGATGACGAGCACGGAAAGACCGTTGGCCAGGCGGACGAGGGTGGTATCCCCGGCCGCGAAAGAAATCGAACTTCCCATAACTATGCCCATTCCCAGTATAAGGCTGGATAAAACACGAAACATATCTTTTCTCCGGCATAAGCGGTGTTGTGTGAATACATCGGCGGCGTTCCGGCCGCCGCGCCCCGGCCCTCACCCTCCCAGGTAGGCCCGTTGCACCTGGGGATTTTCAAGCAGGGCCCTGCCCGGCCCGGCGAGCGCCACGCGGCCTGCCGCCAGAATATAGGCGAAATGGGCTATATTCAATGCCGCGTACGCATTTTGTTCGACAAGAAGCACGGTTTTCCCTTCCGCGTTGATGCGCAGGATGATGTCGAAAATCTCTTTCACCAGCAGCGGCGCAAGGCCCAGCGAGGGTTCGTCGAGCATAATCAGATCCGGCCGGCTCATCAGGGCGCGGCCCACGGCCAGCATCTGCTGTTCTCCGCCCGAGAGCGTGCCCCCTTTCTGTTTGAAGCGCTGTTTCAGGCGCGGGAACATCTGATACACGCGCTCGAAATCCTCGGCTATGCCGGTCCTGTCGTTCCGGCTGTAGGCGCCGAGTTCCAGATTTTCCTCCACGCTGAGCTGGGGCAGGATGCGCCGGCCCTCGGGACAGAGGGTGATGCCGTTGCGCACCATGTCCTCGGGACGCAAACCCCTGAGGGAACGCGGAGCGCCGCCTTCGCGCCGGGTCAGCAGTATTTCGCCCGTCACCTGCCGGTTCAGGCCCGCCACGCTGCGGATGACGCTGCTTTTGCCCGCGCCGTTGGCCCCCACCAGGGTGACGATGCTTCCCCTGGGGATGGAAAGGCTTACGCCCTGCACGGCATGGATGCCGCCGTAGCGCACGTGCAGATCGGAAATTTCAAGCATGGGCGCCCTCCACGCCGAGATAGGCGCGCAGCACGTCCGGGTTGCGGCGCACTTCCTCCGGCGAGCCGTCCGCGATCAGGCAGCCGTATTCCAGCACCCAGATGCGCCGGCACACGCCCATAACCACGGTCATGTCGTGTTCGATGAGCAGGATGCTCAAATCGAACTCCGCCCGGATGCGTTCGATGAAGCGCATGAGATCCGCGCTTTCCTGCGGGTTCATGCCGGCGGCCGGCTCGTCCAGCAGAAGCAGGCGCGGCTTTGTGGCCAGCGCCCGCGCGATCTCCAGCCGCCGCTGGGCTCCGTACGGCAGGGAGGAGGCGCGTTCCGCCGCATAGCTCTCTATGCCCAGACGCTCCAGCAGTTCCCGCGCGCCGGCCTCTATGGCGGCTTCTTCCCGCCCGAAGGAGGGCAGGCCCAGCGGGGCCGCCCACCAGGGGCTCCTGCGGCGCACATGGCTGCCCAGCATGACGTTGTCCAGGGCCGTCAGGTTGTGGAAAAGGCGGATGTTCTGGAAAGTGCGGGCAATGCCGGCCGCGCAGATTTTGGCGGGCGGCATGCCGTGTATGGGCTGTCCGTCAAAGAGGATGCGGCCGCTCCGCGGCGTGTAAAAGCCGCTGATCAGGTTGAAAACTGTGGTTTTGCCCGCGCCGTTGGGGCCGATCAGTCCCACCACGCCGCCGCGCTCCACGTTTATGTCCAGTTCGGTGACGGCCTTGATGCCGCCGAAACTCATGCTGACCTGCTCCAGGCGCAGCAGGGCCGAAGGCGATTCGTGCGGCGCGGCGTTCATGCCCGCCCCTTCAGCCTGCGCGTGAAGGCGGCCAGGGTGCGCCAGGTGATTTCCCGCATGCCCATGATGCCTTCGCGCCGGAACAAAATGACCGCCAGCAGCAGCAGGGCGAACACGACCATGCGCATGCCCGGCGTGCCGGGAAGCTGCACGAAGCCGAGATCCAGCGGCTCCTCGACAATGCGCAGCCACTCCAGCAGCACGGTGATCAGCGCGCTGCCGATCAGGCTGCCCGTGAGCGAGCCCAGGCCGCCGGTGACCACGAACATGAGCACGTTGAAGGTGAGCAGAAAGCTGAACATCTTCGGGTCGATGGTGGAAATATGGCTGCCGAGCAGCGCGCCGCCCACGCCGGCGAAAAACGCGCCTATGCAGAACGAGAGCACTTTGTATCCGAAAACGTTCACCCCCATGACCCCGGCGGCGATTTCGTTGTCGCGTATGGCCTTGAACACGTTGCCGATGTTGCTGTTCAGCAGGCGGCTCATGAAAACGAGCGTGATCAGCAGCCAGAGCCAGCAGGTGAAGAGATCCGCATGGTTGGGTATGCCCTTGATGCCCAGGGAGCCGTTGGTGATCGAGGTGGCGTTGACCAGCAGCACGCGGATGATCTCCGCGAAACCCAGTGTGGCTATGCCCAGATAATCGTCCGTCAGCCTGAGTGCCGGCACGGCGATAAGCAGGGCGAAAAAGGCCGCGACCAGCCCCCCGGCCGGCACGGCCAGCCAGAAAGGCAGCGAAAGCACGGAAAAAGGCCAGGCAATGGGCTCAAGTATCCACATCATTTCCTTCTGGGCCGCGGGCAGGATGCAGAGCGCGGCCACATAGGCCCCTATGGCCATAAAACCCGCGTGTCCCAGCGAAAACATGCCGGTAAAGCCGTAAATGAGGTTGAGCGAAAGCGCGAGCACCGCGTTGATGGCGATGAGTTTGATGATGTAAACCTCGTACTCGCCCAGGAAATGATCCGCCCCCCAGAGCAGCAGGGCCGCGACGCTCACGGCCGCGACATTGGCGGCGAACAGCGCGCGCCGGTTCATATTTTTTCCTCCTGCCTGCTCCCGAACAGTCCCGTGGGTTTCACCAGCAGAACGACGATGAGCAGCACGAAGGCGAAGGCGTCGCGGTAGCCGGAAAGATCGGGCAGAAAGGCCACGATCATGATTTCCATGAATCCCAGAGCCAGACCGCCCACCAGCGCGCCCTGCACGGAGCCTATGCCGCCGAACACGGCGGCCACGAACGCCTTGAGGCCCGGCATAATGCCCATGTAGGGATGGATTTGCGGGTAGCGCAGGGCCCACATAATGCCTGAAGCCGCGGCCAGGGCCGAACCTATGCCGAAGGTGAGGGCAATGATGCGATCCACCCGCACGCCCAAAAGGCGCGTGGTCTCAATGTCCTTGGAAATGGCCCGCATGGCCAGGCCCGGCCGGGTGCGGTAAATGATCCACAAAAGCGCCAGCACCAGGGTCAGCGTAACGGCCGGCACCACGGAGGTCAGCGGCAGAATGCGCAGCGCGCCGACCTTCCATTCCGCGAACAGCCAGTCCGGCTGGAGCACCGGCCTGGGCAGCCCGGTGAAGAGCACCACGCACAGGCTTTCGATGAAAAACGATACGGCGATGGCGCTGATCAGCGCGGAGATGCGCGGCGCATCGCGCAAAGGCCGGTAGGCGATGCGGTCGATGAGGATGCCGAGCAGGGCGGAGGCCGCAATGGCGATCAGCACCGCAAGCCACCAGGGCAGAAAAAAGGTGAAGGTGCCGAAAAAGACCAGATACGCGCCGATCATGAGAATGTCGCCGTGCGCGAAGTTGATCAGGCGCAAAATGCCGTAGACCATGGTGTAGCCTATGGCGATCAGCCCATAGAGCGAACCCAGAGTCAGAGCGTTGAAAAAATGCTGTAAAAACAACTCGAAATGCATACGTCTCCGGAAGGACGTCGAGTACCTGGAGCAGAAATCGAGGGGGCCGCCGCCCCCTCGATTTTCCGCAGTATCTTCGTCAAAACCTTATTCGGGCGTTACCTCGCCGAGATAGGCGCGCTTGCCGGCTTGATACTCGATAATGCCCACAGGCAGCTCGGCGTCGTGGGTGGCGTTGATGGTCAGGGAGCCCAGGGCGGTGGGCAGGTTTTTGATCGAGGCCAGACCGGAGGTGATGGAGGCGGAATCGGCCTTGCCGGAGCGCTTCACGGCGTCGGCGATCATGAAGTAGGAGTTGTAGCCGAGCGCCGCGTTGACGTTGGGATCCTTGGCCGGATAGGCTTTTTTCCAGGCTTCGGTGAAATTTTTCGCTTCGGGGCTCATATTTTTCATGCTGACGTCGTAGGGGAAGGTGGTGTGCAAAAAGCCGTCCACGGCCTTGCCGCCGATCTTGATCGTGTCGGGGTTGTCCATGGCGTCGCCGCCCATGATGCGGAAAGTCGCGCCGAGTTCGCGCGCCTGCTTCATGATGATCGCGCCTTCGGCGAAGTAGGCGGGCATAAAGACGATGTCGGGCTTTTTGGAAATAAGCTCGGTCAGTTGAGCGGTGAAATCCTGGTCGCCGGAGCTGTATTTGAGTTCCGCCACCATCTGCCCGCCGAGCTTGACGAAGGAGCGTTTGAAGAAAGCCGAAAGACCCACGGCGTAATCGCTGGCCACGTCGGTGAGCAGGGCGGCCTTTTTGAAGCCCAGGTTCTTGATCGCGTAGGTCGCGGCGGCCGCGCCCTGCAGGGGATCGATGAAGCAGGCGCGGAAATAGTATTTCTTGCCCTGCGTCACCAGCGGATTGGTGCAGGAAGTGCCGACCACGGGCACCTTGGCCTTTTCGGCCACTTCGCCGCCGGCCATGGCCAGCGAGGAGCCGTAGGTGCCGATGATGGCCGCGACCTTGTCGCGCTCGGTCAGGCGCTTGACCGCGTTGGCGGCCTCGACCTTGTCGGATTTGTTGTCCACAACCACCAGTTCCACCGGGCGGCCGAGCATGGTGGGCATGGCCTTGTGGGCAAGCTGCACGCCTTCGAGCTCAAGCTGTCCGCCGAAGGCGTTCTGGCCGGTCAGGGGAAGATAGACGCCGATTTTGACGGGTTCCGCGGCCGGGGCCGGGACGGAAAAGGCAAAGGCGCACAGAACGAACGCCGCCGCGCTGATCAGGGCGAATTTTTTCATGCTGGTTCCCTCGTTGCTGAAATTTCCCACACAAGAAAACACGGATACACTCTTTTTACGCTACACGCATTTTCCCCGGCAGGCAACGCCTTTGCCGTTTGGAGAATACGCCTGCGCAAAAGGTCTTCCCTGCCGCTTCACGTGTATTTACGCCTGCGCGGGGGCATATCCGCTTTTACGGCAGGCGACGAGATCGGCCACCGCCAGGACGGGCATGCCGCGCTGCGCGGCGAAAGCTTCGATTTGCGGCAGACGGGCCATGCTGCCGTCGGGGTTGGTGAGTTCGCAGAGCACGCCGCAGGGGGGCAGGCCGGCAAGCCGCATCAGATCCACAACGGCCTCGGTGTGGCCGGGCCGTTCCAGCACGCCGCCCTCGCGGGCCACCAGCGGAAAGACGTGCCCGGGCCGGTGCAGATCTTCCGGACGCGCGTCCTCGGCGATCGCGGCCCTGATCGTGGTCACGCGGTCGGCGGCGGAAACGCCCGTGGTCACGCCCCGTGCGGCTTCTATGGAAACCGTGAAGGCCGTGCCGTGGCTGTTGGTGTTGCGCCGGGTCATGGGGGGCAGTTTGAGCGCGGCCGCTTTGTTCGCGGTGAGGCAGAGGCAGACGATGCCGCTGCATTCGCGGATGAGCAGGGCCATTTGTTCCGTGTTCAGGCTGTGGGCGGGGAAGATGAGATCCCCTTCGTTCTCCCTGTTCTCGTCATCCACGACCAGGATGCCTTCGCCCCTGCGCAGGGCGGCCAGGCCGAGGGAAACGCGGTGTTCGGGACTGCCCGAAAAAAACGAAAGATTCCGTGCCATATTTTCCTCCTTGTGCATGGCGTCGGAATCAGGGCGCACGACAGAAACGACGGCGCGCGAACGCCGCCGGGGAGGCCTAAGCAGAGTGACTTTGAAACGCCCGCTCCGACGTGGCCGGCGGAAGTAAATTCCGCCTACGCCTGCGCGGCGGCCGGCGCATTGCACCGGCAGAGCATTTTCAATGGAAAATGCTCTCTGCGACTCCCGAACATGCTGCCGTATTCTCTTCCATCCGGACTGTTACCGTCGGTTCCGGATTCGCACCGGATCTGCTCGACCCTTTCCGCCGTGGAAAGGCGCTCGCGGACTTCCCGTTGCCGGGTCACCGCCGGTGGGGAATTTCGCCCCGCCCTGAGAATAGGCTGTCAGTGTTCCGCTTTCGGCCGTGTTTGTCAAATCACGATTTCATATACCGCGCAAACAGCCTGCGGCTGAGGCGGGAGGAGACGGGATCGGCCGCGCCGGTTTCCAGGCCGGGCACGATAGCGCGCAGCACGGGAAAATCCAGATCGGCGCGGGTCAGTTCCACATAAAGGGGTTCGAGGCCGCGGCCGAGCAGCAGCTTTTCGAGCAGAGCGCGGTTGGCGGCGGCCCCGCCCCGGTCATAATCGGGCAGAGATTCAAAGGCGCGCTCGGGCAGGCCGCGCAGGCCGGGGCCGGAGGCCGGGCCGTTGGGGTAGGGATACGGGGTTTCGGTGAGGGCGGAGAGAAGGGCGCGCCGGCCGGAAAGTCCGGCCCCGCAGGACTGGACGATTTTGCCTTGCCGGCTGACCACGAAGCAGGCGTAAACGGGCAGGCCGAATTCGCTTTCCAGTTCCTGAAAGCGGATCTGGATGTCCCTGGCCGCATAATCGGCCAGCAGGCCGGCAAGAGGTTCTTCCGTCGCCTTCAGGCAAAAGCAGCGGTCGCGGCGATAGGGCGTTACGGCCAGAGCGTCGCGTTCCAGAATTTCCGTAAGCGCGGATTCCTTGGCTTCGTCAAGCGTGCCGCCCGAAGCCAGACCCGTGGAGCCCGGCGCGGCGAACAGGGCGGGCTCGTCCAGATTGCAGAACAGGCCCGCAATCTGGGCCGGAACCAGCACCCTGCGGCCGTCGCGCGCGGCTTTCGCCGGCAGCCAGTGCAGGATCTCGTCCCCGTAAGGGACATCGGGCAGCAGCGCGTCGGGATGCGCGGCTTCCTCTCCCCGGCGCTCCAGTTCGGAAAAGCGCGCCCGCACCAGGCGCAGGGGATGCCTGCGGCCGGGGATTTCGTCTCCGTTCACGGAAAAATAGGTCGAGACCCGCTCCACGATTTCCATGAGGCAGGAAGCCCTGGCCCCGGCCAGAGACAGGCCGCGTCCGTAACTGGTGGCCGTGCCCCGCAGTTCGAAGTCGAGCGCGCCGTTTTTCACCCGCATGCTGAGTTTCCAGGCGCGCTGGAGCGCAATGGGCGAAAGCGAGGCTTCGTGCCGCATCTCCGGCCCGGCGAGCAACTCGGCCGCTTCCAGGCGTTCCAGGGCCAGAGCCGCGATTTCCCCGGCGGGCGGGCGCGGCACGGGGGCGGGCGGTGGGGCGTCGGCCGTCAATGCGGCGAGTGTTGGGCCGGCAAAGCCGACGGGCTCTTCTTCCCCATACGGCAGGGCAAGATCGGCATCCTCCGGGTGCGGCAGGGCGCGCAGTTCGTCTCGATTGGCCGAGAACAGGGTGTTCCAGGCCCGGCGCAGGCCGCAATGCTCCACCAGGGACGCGCGCAGATGGATGAGTGGGCTGTGCCCGCAAAAGCGCAATGCGGCATCCGGCCCGAAGCGCCCGGCCAGGGGCGCGAGGCGGGGATCGAGCAGCGCGCATTCCAGCAGCAGGGCGCTTATGACGGGGGCTTCTTCCGGAACCGCCGGCGCAAGCGCCTCCAGTTCCTCCAGGCGGTGCCGCATGCACAGTTTGAGCGCGTAGCGGTGCAGAAATTCGTCCATCGGCGCGAGGGAGAGCAGGCGCAGGGCTTCCTCAAGCGCGGGCGCGGGTTCCGGCTCGCAGGAAAAATAGCCTGTCGTGCCTTCCGTGACGCTGTGGGTATAGCGGTAGTTTTGCATGAAAATGTGTGCCACAACAACAGTTCCGGCGCAACGGAGAGATAAAAAGGGCGGGTCGAAATTCGGCCCGCCCTTTGAAAAAGCATGGAAACGCGTTTCAGCGCTTGGAGTATTGGTAGCGCGCGCGGGCGGCCGCCAGACCGTATTTTTTGCGTTCCTTCTTGCGGGCGTCGCGGGTGAGGAAACCGGCGCGCTTGAGCATGGGGCGCAGGGCCGGGTCATGCTCGAGCAGGGCGCGGGAAATGCCGTGGCGTACGGCTTCGGCCTGACCGGTGACGCCGCCGCCCTGCACGTTGACCTTGACGTCGAGCTTGTCAAGAGTCTTGGTCAGCACCAGGGGCTGGCGGATGACCATTTGCAGGGTCTTGCGGGGAAAATAGTCTTCAAAGGAGCGACCGTTGATTTCGATCAGGCCCGTGCCGGAATAGACGCGGGTGCGGGCGGTTGCGGTCTTGCGGCGGCCAGTGCCGTATTGAAAGTTCGACATGCGGCGTTCTCCTGCCTAATACTGAAAAGTCAAGGGCTTGGGATTTTGGGCGCTGTGCGGATGCGCCGGGCCGGCGTACACTTTGAGTTTTTTCAGGAGCGAGCGGCCCAGAGCGTTGCGGGGCAGCATGCCCTTGACGGCGTGCATGAGGATGTATTCCGGCTTTTTCACCATCATCTTTTCCAGCGGGGTGGCCTTGAGGCCGCCGACATAGCCGGAATGGTGGTAATACTGCTTCTGGGCGGCTTTTTTGCCGGTGGTCTTGATTTTTTCGCAGTTGACGACCACGATGAAGTCGCCGTTGTCCATGTGGGGGGCGAACTCCGGCTTGTGCTTGCCGCGCAGGCGGTGGGCAATCTGGGCGGCGAGACGGCCGAGGATCTTGTCCTCGGCATCCACCACGAACCATTCGCGGTTGATATCCTTGGGCGTGGGGCTGAAGGTCTTCATGGACTTCTCCTGAAATACAAATCGAAAGACCGTCTCATTACGGAATAATGCGGGCCTTTGTCAAGCCTGAAAGGCGGCCGGGCGACTCTTTTCCGTGGAAACTTGCAATATCTATCGCAAAAATATATTAGAGGCTGTTTCTAAATAAATCTTTCGTCCAAATACTGCGTCAAGCGGCCCTTTTTTCTCCGGTCGAGGACGATAAGAGTCCACTCCCTTCGTAAAAAAGGCCGCTTTTCTTGTCTTTGGCGCGAAATCTTTTATTTGGAAACAGCCCCCATCTCCGGTAGATAGTTTCAAGGCGCCGAAGCCGGTGTGCCTTTGCGAACCCGGCCCGGCGGGTTTGGTATTCCGAATTCTTTGGAGAAACGATGCGCGGCATACGTAAAAGCCTTCTTCAGCTCGTGTTTTCCGGCGCGTACATGCTGCGCTGGAACGACAAGCTGCGGCCCGTGGAACTGTGGGAAGTGGACAAGCAGGGCCATAAAATGATCCTGGCCTGGCTGCTCTGGGCCTGCAACGCGCGGCACCTGCCGCGCGACGATCGCCTAGCCCTGGGTCTGCGGGTGGTGGAGGGCGGCCTGTTCGACTACCTGTACCGCCTGGTGATCACCGACATCAAGCCCCCGGTCTTTTACCGCATCAAGGAAAACAGGGCGCACTACGAGCAGCTGACAGACTATGTGCTGCGCGCGCTGGAACCCGCCGTGCGTCCGCTGGACGAAGGATTCTGGGAGCGCATGTGCGGTTTTTTCCGCCGGGGCGGCTGGGGCGACGAGGCCGATCGCATCCTCAAGGCCGCGCATCTCTATGCCTCGAACTGGGAATTTTCGCTGATCAAAGATTTCAACACCTTTGACGACGAAATCCCCTCCATAGCCGAAAGCTTCCGCAACGAACTGCGCGCGTTCGAGGATCTGCGCGGCATGCCCGAACTGTTGGGCGAACAGAACGCGCCCGCGCGCTTCGCGGCTTTTTGCGGGCAACTGCGCTTTCAGATCCGCTGGACGCAGACCCCGCGCGTGCCGGCCACCTCCGTGCTGGGGCACATGTTTCTGGTGTCCTGCTACGCCTATTTCTGCAGCCTCACCGTGAACGCCTGCCGCGCCCGGCGCATCAACAATTTTTTCAGCGGCCTGTTTCACGATCTGCCGGAACTGCTGACCAGGGATATCATTTCCCCGGTCAAGCGTTCTGTGGAAAACCTGCCCGCGCTGATCCGGGAATATGAGGAACAGGAACTGGAACGGCGCATTTTCGCGCCCCTGCGCGCGGCGGGCTTTGCCGGCCCGGTGGAGGATCTGGGCTATTTTCTCGGTCTGGCCACGGGCTCGGAATTCCATGAGACCACGCGCGACGGGCAGGGCGCGGTGCGCAGGCTCGCTTCTTTCGAGGAGCTTCAGGAGCGCTGCAACGACGACGCCTTCGATCCCAAGGACGGCAGCCTGCTCAAGGCCTGCGACCTGCTGGCCGCCTTTGTGGAGGCGCACAGTTCCATCCGCAACGGCATCACTTCCCCGCCGCTGCAGGAGGCCGTAACCCGCCTGCGCACGGAATTCCGCACCAATCCCCTGTACGGCCTGGGATTCGGGACGCTGCTTGCGGATTTCGACTAAACAAGCTATCGCACGCCCATGAAAAAATTCCTTCTCACCTCCGGCCTCGTCATCCTGCTGATGGGGTTGTTCGGCGCGCTCGGCGTGGGCCTGACCTTTTTCTGGGTGTCGCGCGATTTGCCGACCATTACGCGCATCGCCGACTTTCAGCCCCCGCTCGCCACGGTGGTGCTGGCGCGCGACGGTTCCACCCTGGGGCAGTTTTACCATGAAAAGCGTTTTACGGTAGCGCTTGCCGAAATGTCGCGCTTCATCCCGATGGCCGTGCTGGCCACCGAGGACGCGGAATTTTATACCCACGACGGCATCAGCCCCAAGGCCATCGCCCGCGCGGCCGTCGCCAACTTCATGGCCTGGGCGGGATTGAGCAGCACCGGCAAGGTGGAGGGCGGCAGCACCATCACCCAGCAGATCATCAAGCAGCTCATCCTCACGCCCGAGCGTACCCTTACCCGCAAGATGAAGGAGGCCATCCTGGCCTGGCGCGTGGAGCGCCATCTGACCAAGGATGAAATCCTCACCGTGTATCTGAACCAGATTTTCTACGGCAACAACGCCTACGGCATCGAGGCCGCGGCCCGCACCTATTTCGGCAAGCACGCCACGGACATCACGCTGGCCGAAAGCGCCGTGCTGGCGGGCCTGCCCCAGGCTCCCAGCATGTACAATCCCTTCCGCCACCCGGAAGCGGCCAAAGCGCGCCAGATGCATGTGCTCGGCCGCATGCGCGCCGTGGGCTGGATCAGTGACGAGGAATACAAACAGGCCGCGGCCGAACCCCTGATCTACTGGAGCATGAACGAAAACACGACGCGGGGCGCGGGCTGGTACCTGGAGGAAGTGCGTCGCCATCTCATCGAAATGTTCAGCGAGGAGAACATGCGCCGCGCGGGCCTGGACACCCGCCTCTACGGCGAGGATTTTGTCTACGAGGCCGGCCTGACCGTGCAGGCGGCCATGGTGCCCGAGCACCAGGACGCCGCCGAACGCGCCCTGCGCCGGGGCCTGGAAGAGCACGGCCGCCGCTACGGCTGGCTCGGCCCCATCGAGAAACTGAACCTGGCGGACAAAGCCGCCGTGGCCGCCTATGAAAAAGCCCGTAAAAGCTTTTCGCCCTACGATCTGGCCGGCGGGACCTGGGTCAAGGGGCTCGTCACGGCCGTGGAGCAGAAGGGCGCGGACGTGGCCCTCGGTTCTTTCAGGGGCCGCATCGATCTCAGGCAGATGTCCTGGGCGCGCGTGCCCAACCTGAAGGTGGCAGCGCAGAACGCCCCGGCCGTGCCCGACGCCCGCAAGGTGCTGGAGCCCGGCGACGTCGTCTGGGTCAACGCCGCGCCGGAAAAGCACGTGGCCGTCGGCCCCAAGGGCAAAAAAACCGAGACCGAAGTGCCTTTCGACCCCGCCCTGGTGACGCCCAAAACCGTCATTCCTCTGGCGTTGCAGCAGCATCCCCCGGCCCAGGGCGCGGTGGCTTCCGTGGAAACGCAGACGGGCGACGTCGTGGCCCTGATAGGCGGTTACAGCTTCGGGGAAAGCCATTTCAACCGGGCCACCCAGTCCCGCCGGCAGCCGGGCTCCTCCTTCAAGCCCGTGGTCTATTCCGCCGCCATCGACAACGGTTTTACGGCGGCCACCACGCTGCTCGACGCGCCCTTTGTCTACATCAATCCCTGGACGGGCAAGATCTGGCGGCCGGAAAACTACGAAGTCAATTTTCAGGGGCCCATGCTGCTGCGCACGGCCCTGGTCAAGTCGCGCAACACCTGCACCGTGCGGGTGGCCGAGCAGATCGGCATCCCCGCCGTGATCCGGCGCGCCAAGGATCTGGGTCTGGAACCCCACTTCCCCAACGAGCTTTCCGTAAGCTTGGGGGCCGTGGCCGTTTCGCCCCTCAACATGGCCCAGGCCTACACCGCCTTTGCCGACAAGGGCATAGTGGTGAACCGCCCGCGCATGATCATTTCCGTCACCGATGCGAACGGCAAGGTGCTGTACAGGCAGGACCCCGATCTGCGGCAGGCGATCAGCCCGCAGAACGCCTTCATCATGGCCACGCTGCTCAAGGATGCGGTGAACTACGGCACCGGCACCCGCGCCAGGATCGAAGGCCGCTTCATCGCCGGAAAAACCGGCACCACCAACGGGGAAAACGACACCTGGTTCGTCGGCTTCTCGCCCTATCTCTGCACTTCGGTCTATGTGGGCTTCGACCAGCTCGCTTCTCTGGGCCGGCTGGAGGCCGGCGGCCGCACGGCGGCCCCCATCTTCGCCTATTACCGGAGTGAAGTGGAAGACAACTACCCGGCCGACGACTTCCCCATGCCCGAAGGCGTTACCTTTGCCGAGGTGGAGGGTTTTCGCCTGCCCGTGCGGGTAGGAGAGCCGGTG
>JAVBNZ010000041.1:0-44005 GCA_031551145.1 Desulfovibrionaceae bacterium
TGGTCTTTTCGCCGGAAAGGGCGGCCAGGGCCACCTTGGCCTTAAAGGCGGGGGCATGATTTTTTCGTTTGGACACGGTCGTACTCCTTGTGTGGTTGAGTAGCTATCATACCTGTCCGAATTTTGGGGAGCACTTCTGGCTGAGCCTAGGCCGGGGGATAGTGGAAAAAAAGGCCGTTCTGCGGCCTTTTTTCGTGTCCAAATGTTGACCCGTGTTGCAAAGCAACATATTGTATTGCAGACATGGAGGTCAGCAAATGAATACTACATTATCCTTGCGGGTTCCGCAAAGCGTGGTTGATCAGCTGGGACTTTTGGCGGACGCGACGGGAAAAAGCAGGAATTTTCTTGCGGTTCAGGCCATGCAGGATTTTATAGAGCGTGAAGCATGGCAAGTCGCGGAAATTCAACAGGCCATAAAAGAGGCTGATGCCGGCGACTTTGCGACAGACGAAGAAGTCCGGGCGGTAAAGGCCAAATGGGGCCGCAATGCGGGTTAGGTGGCTGCAACGCGCAATAAAGAGCCTTGACGCGGCAATGGCCTATATCGCCCAGGAGGACGAGCCGGCAGCCAGGGAAATCAGTGATTATATCCATGCGCGGGTAGAGAGCCTTCAGGAGCAGCCGCACCAGGGCCGACCAGGGCGCATTTTTGGGACAAGGGAACTTGTCATAAGCAAGTTCTCTTTCATTGTGCCCTACCGCGTGAAAAACGATGAGGTGCAGATATTGCGGGTATTCCACACAGCCGAAAACCCCCGCAAAAGTGGTAGCAGTATAGGCGCAGTGGGGAGGAAGGTGGGGAGAACATCTTGAGCAAAATTTTTAATTATATAATACAATTGTCACGCCTGCCGTCAGTGCATGATAAAAAAAACGGCGGCGCTGACAAAACTGCTCGAACTCCCCGAGGAAACGCAGAAAAAGATGTTCCTCTACCACTATTCGGACGACTTCCGCCTTGCGGAGTTTGCCGGCAGGCCGAAGCTTTTTCTTGATCCGGAAAAGCTTTCAGGGTAGTCGGGGCCATCCACGATAAAGGCGGCCCTATGAACATTTCCCCGGCAAAACTGGCGGACGGATTTTTCAGAATTCAGGAGCGGGGCAGCACGGTCAAAACCGAACTGCTGGCCGGCCTGACCACCTTCGCCTCCATCTGCTACATCATCTTCGTCAATTCCGGCATTTTGGCCGAAGCGGGCATTCCCAGAGAAGCTGCCGTGGCCGCCACCATCTGGTCCACGGTCTTTTCCTCGGCTCTGACCGGCCTGTGGGCCAACCTGCCCATAGCCGTGGCCCCGGCCATGGGCCTGAACGCCTTTTTCACCTACACGGTGGTGCAGGGCATGGGCCTGCCCTGGCAAACGGCACTGGGCGCGATTTTCATCTCCGGCATCGTGTTCGTGTTCCTCACGTTGGGAGGCATACGCCAGGCCATCGTGCATGCCGTGCCGGGCAACCTGCGCAAGGCGATCTGCGTGGGCGTGGGAGCCTTTATCTTCTTTGTGGGCCTGCACGACGCCGGCATCGTGGTTTCCGATCCTTCCACTCTGCTCACCACCGGGCACATCGCAAGCATACGTTTTGAAATGGGCAAGCCCGCACCCCTGCTGGCCCTGATCGGCCTGTTTTTTACCGGCGCGCTGCTCGCGCGGCGGGTGCGCTGCGCGCTGCTGCTGGGCATGCTCGCCACGGCGGCGCTGGGCATGATTTTCGGGGCGGCGCCCTATCCCGTCAAACTTTCCCAGGTCGTGAGCACCGACATCCCCAGCCTTGAAGGCAGTTTTCTGGCCATGGATCTCATGGGCGCGGTGCAGTTCGGCATTATGCACATCGTGTTCACTTTCACGGTGATCGAGCTGTTCGACAACATGGGCACCCTGATCGGCCTGCTGCACAAGCGGGAGCTGCGCGGGGACAAGGGCGGCGAAAAGGCCTTGAGCCGCGCCCTGGCGGCCGACGCCGTGGGCACGATGGTCAGCGCCGTGGTGGGCACTTCCACAGTGACGAGCTATGTAGAAAGCACGGCGGGCATAGCCGCCGGCGGGCGCACGGGCCTGACCGCCCTGACCGTGGCCGCGTTGTTCGCCCTGGCGCTGTTTTTCGCGCCCCTGGCGGAGTTTGTGCCGGGCTTCGCCACCGCGCCGGTGCTGATTATCGTGGGCGTGCTCATGATGGCGGAAGTGACGCGGATACGCTTCGACGACATCACCGACGCCCTGCCCGCCTTTTTGACCATTCTCATGATGCCCTTTACCTACAACGTCACCAACGGACTGGCCTTCGGCTTCATCAGCCACGTGCTGCTCAAGCTCTGCGCGGGCAAATGGGAAGAGATCAACCGGGTGACGGCGATTATCGGGCTGGTCTTCATGATCAATTTTGCGCTGAGGCTGGGGTAGAGGACGCCGTCCTCCCTCGCCCCGCCGTAATCGCACTTGCCGATCTCGTGTAATGCGTTCTTGACGCGCCGGCCTCCCGCGGCTAAAGTGGCACGATTTTGCACTTGTGCGCCTTGCCGCACGCACCCTTCAGCCCCGCCACGCCTATGCCCAAACGCAGCGATCTCAAGAAAATAATGATCATCGGCTCAGGCCCCATCGTCATCGGACAGGCCTGCGAATTCGACTACTCCGGCACCCAGGGCATCAAGGCCCTGAAAGAGGAAGGCTACGAGGTCATCCTGGTCAACTCCAATCCGGCCACGATCATGACCGACCCCGGCATTGCCGACCGCACCTATATCGAGCCCATTGAGCTTGAAACCCTGGCCGCCGTGGTGCGCAAGGAACGGCCCTGCGCCATCCTGCCCACCCTGGGCGGGCAGACGGGCCTCAACGCCGCGCTGGCGCTCGAAAAATCCGGCGTGCTCAAGGAATGCGGCGTCGAGCTTATCGGCGCACGCGCCGAGGTGATCGAAAAGGCCGAAAGCCGCGAGCTTTTCGCCCAGGCCATGGAACGCATCGGCCTCAAAATGCCGCCGGCGGGCATTGCCCGCACCATGGACGAAGTGAAAACCATTGCCGCGCGCATTCCCTTTCCCATCATCATCCGGCCCGCCTTCACCCTGGGCGGCACCGGCGGCGGCGTGGCCTACAACCAGGAAGACCTGGAGGAAATCGCCGCGCGGGGCCTGGCCGCCAGCCCGGCTTCGGAAGTGATGATCGAGCAGTCCGTGCTCGGCTGGAAAGAAATCGAAATGGAAGTGATGCGCGACAGGAACGACAACTGCGTCATCATCTGCTCCATTGAAAACGTCGACCCCATGGGCGTGCACACCGGCGACTCGATCACCGTGGCCCCGGCCCAGACCCTTACCGACAGGGAATACCAGCGCATACGCGACGCCTCCTTCGCCATCATGCGCGAAGTGGGCGTGGAAACCGGCGGCTCCAACGTGCAGTTCGCGGTTGACCCCGCGAACGGCGAGCTGGTGGTGATCGAAATGAACCCCAGAGTGAGCCGGTCTTCCGCACTGGCATCCAAGGCCACGGGCTTTCCCATCGCCAAGGTCGCGGCCAAGCTGGCCGTGGGCTACACCCTGGACGAACTGCGCAACGACATCACCCGCGAAACCTCGGCCGCCTTCGAGCCTGCCATCGACTACGTGGTGCTCAAAATTCCGCGCTTCACCTTTGAAAAATTCCCCGGCGCGAAGGACGAACTGACCACTTCCATGAAGAGCGTGGGCGAGGCCATGTCCATAGGCCGCACCTTCAAGGAAAGCCTGCAGAAAGGCCTGCGCTCCATGGAAACCGGCATGCGGGGCTTCGGCTCCCGTTACCGCGCGGCCCTGCCGGAACGCGAAGACATTCTGCGTTCGCTGCGCACGCCCAATTCCATGCGTCTGTACTCCGTGCGCCACGCCTTGCTGGCCGGCCTTTCCGAAGAGGAGATCTGCGAGGCCACCATGATGGACCCCTGGTTCATCCGCCAGTTCAAGGACATCGTGGATATGGAAAAGGCCATCCTCGACTTCGGCCTGGCCAACGATATGACTCCGGCCAACCCGGAACTCGGGGAAATTCTGCTGCGCGCCAAGCAGTACGGCTTTTCCGACCGCCAACTCGGCGACATGTGGAAGCGCCCGGAAAGCGACATCAAGCGCCTGCGCGGCCTGCTGGGCATCGAACCCGCCTATTATCTGGTGGACACCTGCGCCGCAGAGTTCGAGGCCTACACCCCCTATTTCTACTCCACCTACGAGACGGGCCGGGAAACGGCCTATGCGGACGAGAAAAAGGTCATCATCCTCGGCGGCGGCCCCAACCGCATCGGCCAGGGCATAGAGTTCGACTATTGCTGCTGCCACGCCTCCTTCGCCCTCAAGGACGCCGGCGTGAAGGCCATTATGGTCAACTCCAACCCCGAAACCGTGTCCACCGACTACGACACCTCGGACCGCCTCTATTTCGAGCCCCTGACCTTTGAAGACGTCATGCACATCGTGGAGAAGGAAAAACCCTTCGGCGTGATCGTGCAGTTCGGCGGCCAGACCCCGCTCAACCTCGCCGTGCCGCTGATGCGCGCCGGCGTGCCCATACTCGGCACCTCGCCCGACGCCATCGACCGCGCCGAAGACCGCGAGCGCTTCCAGGCCCTGCTCAAAAAACTGGATCTGCGCCAGCCGCCCAACGGCACGGCCATGAACCTTTCCGAAGCCCTGGAGGCGGCCGAGAGCATCGGCTACCCCGTGGTGGTGCGGCCCAGCTACGTGCTCGGCGGCCGGGCCATGGCCGTGGTGTACGACGCCGAGGAACTGGGCGAATATTTCCGCGCCGCCGTGGGCAACACGCCGCTCGAACACCCCATTCTTGTCGACAAATTCCTTGAACACGCCATAGAAGTGGACGTGGACGCGCTCTCGGACGGGGAAGACGTCTATATCGCCGGCATCATGGAACATATCGAGGAAGCCGGCATCCACTCCGGCGATTCGGCCTGCGCCCTGCCGGCCTATTCCCTGTCCTACGACCACGTGGCCTCCATTGCCATGCAGGCCGAGGCCCTGGCCCGCGAATTGCGCGTGGTGGGCCTGATGAACATCCAGTTCGCGGTCAAGGGCGGCGACATTTACATTCTTGAAGTCAATCCCAGAGCCTCGCGCACCGCGCCCTTCGTGGCCAAGGCCACGGGCGTGCCCCTGCCCTATCTGGCCACCCAGGTCATGCTGGGCAAAACGCTCGCCGAGCTCGACCCCTGGAGCAAGCGGCGCGGCGGCTTTTTCTGCGTCAAGGAAGCGGTCTTCCCCTTCAACCGCTTTCCGGGCGTGGACGTCATCCTGGGGCCGGAAATGCGCTCCACCGGTGAAGTTATGGGCATGGGCGCGAGCTTTGAGGAAGCCTTCCTCAAAAGCCAGCTCGCGGCCGGGCAGCGCCTGCCCCTTGAAGGCAAGGTGTTTTTATCCGTCAACGACCGCGACAAGACCGAACTGGTGCCGCTGGCACGCAGTTTCGCCGAGCAGGGTTTCAAGCTCGTCGCCACCTCCGGCACGGCGGGCCTGTTGCGCAAAGAGGGGCTGGAAGTGGAGACGGTCTTCAAGGTCTACGAAGGCCGGCCCAATATCGTGGATATGATTAAGAGCAAGGAGATCGCCCTGGTGGTCAACACCGCCTCGGGCAAGCGCACCGCGCACGACTCCAAGGAAATACGGCGCGGCGCGCTGGCTTACGGCATTCCCTACTGCACCACGCTGGCCGCGGCGCGCGCCGGCGTGAGGGCCATAGGGGCCGCGCGCAACGGCATCAGAGTGGAGAGCTTACAAGAGTACTATGCAAGAGGTTAAGGCAATGAAAGCATTGCTTGTTCTGGAAGACGGATTCAGCCTTGAAGGCGTGAGCGTCAACGGCGCATGCGCGGCCGGGGGCGAGGTGATTTTCAACACCGGCATGAGCGGCTATCAGGAATTGCTCACCGATCCCTCCTACACGGGGCAGATGGTCTGCATGACCTATCCCCTGATCGGCAACTACGGCATCACGGAGGACGACATGGAATCCGCCGGGGTGCATCTGTCGGCCCTGCTGGTCAAGGAATGCTGCCGCGAGCCCTCGAACTGGCGCAGCCGGGAAACCCTGCCGGACTTTCTGCAACGCGCCGGGGTGCCCATCATTGAGGGTCTGGACACGCGGGCGCTGACGCGGCACATACGCATCAACGGCGCGATGCGCGGCGTGATCGCCACGGGCGGCGGCGGCGTGGACGCCCTGCGCGCACGGGCCCGCGCCCTGCCCACCATGGAAGGACAAAACCTGGCGCTACGGGTGGCCCCGTCCGAAACCTACCGCTGGAACGGCCGGCGGCCGGAGCCCGCGGGCCCGGAGGCCGACGGTTCTTACGCCTGGCAGGGTAAGGGGCCGCGCCTGGTGGTCTACGATCTGGGCATCAAGTGGAACATGCTGCGCCTGCTGGAAGCGCAGGGTTTCGACATGCTTGTGGTGCCGCCCTCCTTTACGCCGGAGCAGGTGAAAAAGACGGGCGCGCAGGCCGCGTTTTTATCCAACGGCCCCGGCGACCCGGCCGTGTTGACGGACATGATCGCCTCTGCCGCCGAACTGGCCGCGCACTACCCCACGGCGGGCATCTGCCTGGGGCACCAGATACTGGGCAAGGCCCTGGGCGGGAAAATCTCCAAGCTCAAGTTCGGCCACCACGGCTGCAACCATCCGGTCAAGGATCTGGCGACCGGGCACGTGGAAATTTCCTCGCAGAATCACGGATTTTCCGTGGACATAGATGCGGCCCCGAACCTGGAGGCCACGCACGTCAACTTGAACGACGGCACGCTGGAAGGCTTTGCGCACAAAACCAGGCCGGTCATGGCCGTGCAGTACCACCCCGAAGCCTGGCCCGGCCCGCATGAAAGCCGCTATTTCTTCGGGCGCTTCCGCAAAGTGGTGCGCGAGGCGACAGGAGTGTAGCCCTTTTCCCGCAGATCAAAAACGGCCGCCGGGCATATGCTCGGCGGCCGTTGTCGTTTGCGGGCCCGTGAGGGCGGTCTCGCGGAAGCCCGTGCGCAGTTCTACGGCAGGTACGCCCGGGCCAGGAATTGGGCGGTGTGCAGAACCTGCATGGGGGAGCCCCGTTGGGCGAGGCCGTCCAGAATATGCATGCGGCAGGCGGAGCAGCCCGTGACCAGAATATCCGCCTCCGTGGCCGCGGCGTTGTCCAGCTTCGCGTCGTTGATGGAGCGGGAAAGCTCGTAATGCGTGGCGCTGAAGCTGCCCGCGCAGCCGCAGCACTTGGCGGCGTCCTTCATTTCCTTGAACTCCACGCCGGGCACCGCCTTGATGAGCCTGCGCGGCTCGGCCGTCACCTTCATGCCCCGCGCCAGGTGGCAAGGATCATGGTAGGTCACCCTGGCCCGCACTTCCTTGGGGGCCGGGGCGCCCATCCGGTCGAGGAAGGCGGCGAAGTCGAAGATCTTGTCCTTGACTATGCGCCAGCGATCCTTGGCCGGGCCGTCGTCCAGAATAAGCTCGTATTCGTGGGACAGGGCGGAACCGCAGGTGGCGCAGCCGGTAATCACGGCGTCGAAATCGCTGCCGGTCAGAGCATTCACGTTGGCCTCGGCCAGGGCCGCAGCGTGGGCAAAGTCGCCCGAGGCATAGGCGGGCGTGCCGCAGCAGCCCGTGCCGTCCGGAAGATACACTTCCACGCCGGCGGCGTTCAGCACGCGCACCAGGTCAACCCCGGCATCGACATAGATATAGTTCAGCATACAGCCGGGGAAAAAAGCCACCCTGGCCTTCGGCTTTCCGCCCGCGGCCGGATTGCGCACCGGCAGCACGGAACGCAGAGGCTTGGGCGGGAAGGAGGGAATGATCCGGCGTTTGTCGAGCCCGGCCGCCGGAATGGGAAAACGCGCCGTCGCGCCCTCGCCGTCCGGCGTCTTTTTGAAGAAAAGTCCCTGAAAAAGCCCGCCGAAGCGCATGGAAAAATCGAAAAGCGCACGGTAGCTCATGGCGGAAAAAGCCAGCTTCTTGGCGAGCGGCAGCTTGCCCCGTTCGCTCATTTCCTTGCGCAGGGCCAGGATAAGCTCGTTGGTTTTCACGCCGGAAGGACAACGCACTTCGCACGCCTTGCACAGGGTGCAGGTTTCCGTAAGCCGGGCCAGCGTGTCCGAGACGGCGACCCGATCCTCGGCCAGCGAGCGCAGCAGAAAAAGCTTGCCTCTGGCGCTCGCGCTTTCGGTAAGCAGACGTTCGTGCACCGGACAGACCGACTGACAGGCGCCGCAACGGGTGCATTTCAGCGCGGCCGCCTTTAATTCCTGGAGGGTTGCGTTCATATCTACTCTCCGAACATGCAGCCGGGGTTCATGATATTTTTGGGGTCAATCGCTTTCTTGATGTTGTGCATGACCTCAAGCTGGGCCTTGCCGAGTTGCGCTTCCATGTATTTGACCTTTTCCCGGCCCACGCCGTGCTCAGCGGAAACCGTGCCGCCCAGAGTCAGGATGGCCTTGTGGAACTCGTCCCTGGCCTTGGCGGCAATGGCTTTCTGCTCGTCGTTGTCGAAAAAGAAGTGGGGATGCACGTTGCCGTCGCCGGCGTGGCCCTGGCAGCCCACCTTGATGCCGTACTTCTTGCCGAGATCCTTGAGAATGCGCACCACGTCCGCCAGGCGGTTGATGGGTGCGGCCGGGTCGCCGCCCAGACGCCCCTTGGCCACGCGGGCCAGGGCGGGCAGGGCCGCGCGGCGGGCCAGCCAGATGTTTTCGGCTTCTTCCGGCGTGCTCGCCTGGCGGAATTCCACCATGCCCAGCTTTTCGCACACGGCCTTGATTTTCGCGGTCTGCGTCTCCAGCGTGCTCAAATCGCCGTCCACTTCGATCAGCAGCATGGCCGCGGCCTGCACCGGCAGGCCGGCTTTGGTGAATTCCTCCACCGCCACAATGAAGGTGTTTTCCATAAACTCCATGATGGAGGGCACAACGCCGCTGGTCATGATTTGGGAAACGGCCCTGGCGGCGTTTTCCACGTCGTCAAAGGCCGCGAGCATGGCTTTTTTGCCTTCGGGCAGAGGAATGAGCTTCAGGATGATCTCGGTGATCACGCCGAGCGTGCCTTCGGAACCCGTGAAAAGTTGGGTCAGGTTGTAGCCCGTGACGTCCTTGATGCACTTGCCGCCGGTGCGGATGATTTCGCCGTTCGGCAGCACTATCTGCATGCCCGCCGTATAGTTCTTGGTGGTGCCGTATTTGACGCACTGCAGGCCGCCGGCGTCGGTGGCCACATTGCCGCCGATGGAGGAAAAAGTGAAGCTGGCCGGATCGGGCGGGTACAACAGGCCGTGCTTGGCGGCGGCGTCCTTGATGTCCGAGGTGATGGCCCCCGCGCCGACAACGGCCGTGAGGGTTTCCGGATCGATCTCGATCTTGGTGAAGCGCTGGGTGGAAAGAATGATACAGCGCTCGCTCTCGGGAATGGCGTTTACGCTCAGGCCGCTGGCCTGAGCCCGCGTGACCACGGAAATTTCGTTGTCGAAGCAGTAGCGCAGAATCCGCGAGACCTGTTCGACGCTTTCGGGAAACACGGCAAGACAGGGCGCGTACGGCGACGGCGCGGCCCCGCCGGCGTTATAAGTGTAGCAGACCATTTCCTCGGGACGTGAGTCCACATGGGCTTCGCCGACGATAGCGGTGATATCCTTGATGGTTTTTTCTCTGAACGCCGAACTTTCCATAGTTCCTCCCTATATTGAAGACGAAAATCGTTCAAATTCATTCAACCGGCACGGCGTCAAGCAAGCCGCATGCCAATGGAGCGCAGCAGTATATAGCCAATTATTCACGCAGATTACTTTAAGCAGTTCACTGGGGGGCTTTTTTGCGGCTCCCGTCACTATTAAAAAACAAAACACAAGAGTTAACTTTATGAAAAAAATAAACGCGCATCCCGCAACGACGCGCATTGGGAAATCAGTCTGTTATCTATATAGGGGATAATGTAGCCTTGCTTCACGCCGTATTCGTCGTGTTTTGCAGCAAAAAGGACGGCTGCGCGATACGCCGACAGGACCACGCATCGGAGCATGGTCGATGCGTTCTTTTTTTTAACAACGTGTTTTATTTTTTATATACACACAACATATTCCTTTTTTTGAAACGCTCAAGGGATCACGAAAACGGTACGTCCGGCAGGTTCATAAAAAAATATAGCTCTGTTTTTTTATCATGTTGCATGCAGCATGTCCGGTTTGGCGTTTCACGGGCACCGTTTTTGCTTGCGGCGCGAATGAGATTCGAATCCCCCGGACCGGCCTCCGGCACAGGCCGTTTTTTTTCGCACCCGCTACAAGGAGATCTGCCGTGGCTTCTCAAGGACTGGCCTTGCGCATCAGACAAGTGGCATCCGTATTGTCCATTATTCTCGGCATCTGGGTTTCTCAGATGCCCCCGCCTCCCGGCCTTGACGTCAAGGCCATGCACGCCCTCGGCATCACCGTATGGGCCGTGGGGTGGTGGATTACCGAAATCATCCCCGAATACGTCACCGGCCTGCTCATGTGCGTGTTCTGGGCCGCCGTCAAGTGTGTTCCCTTCAAAACGGCGTTTTCCAGCTTTTCCACCTCGGGCTGGTGGATCATGGTCGGGGCCTTCGGGCTCGGCGCCATTGCCGGGAAAACCGGGCTGCTCAAGCGCATTTCTCTCTGGGTGCTCAAGCTCTTTCCCGCGACCTTCGCGGGGCAGGTCTGGGGGCTTATCGGATCGGGTTCGGTCATTTCGCCGCTCATTCCCAGCATGAACGCCAAGGCGACCCTCTCCACGCCCATCGCGCTCAGCATCAGCGACGAACTGGGCATAACCCGTAAAAGCGCGGGCGCCTGCGGTCTGTTCGGAGCCTGCTACGTCGGCTTCATCATCATGGGCCACATGTTCATGAGCGGTTCGTTCAGCCATTACGTGCTGGTGGGCATGCTGCCCGAAGGCTACAACAAGGTCACCTGGCTCGAATGGCTGCTCTGGTCTCTGCCCTGGGGCATCGTTGTCATGCTCGGCATGGGCTTTTTCATCATTTTCGCCTACAAACCCAAGGAAAAAGTCGCTCTGCCCAAGGGCTACAGCGAAGAGCAGCTGGCCAAGCTCGGCCCCATGACCAAGAACGAACGCATCTGCCTCTGGGTGCTGATCGGCACGCTGCTGTTGTGGATGACGGAAAGCCTGCACAAGATCAGCGCCGGCGAAGTGGCCGTCACCTCCATGTGCGTGCTGCTCATGCTCAAGGTCATGGACCGCAACGATTTCAAGAACGGCGTGGACTGGCCTTCCGTGGTCTTTGTCGGGAGCATCCTGAACATGGCCTCGGTCATCCAGGCGCTCAAGGTCGACAAGTGGCTGGGCGCGGAACTCAAGCCCATGCTGCTCAGCGTCGCCGGAGAACCGGCCCTTCTGATCACCACCATGGTGCTGGCCGCCTGCGTGGTGAAGCTGATCATCGTCTCGCTGACCTCGGCCTCGGCCATTTTCGTGCTCATTCTGCCGCCGGTGATGATCAACTTCGGCATCAATCCCTGGATTGCCTGCATGGTTACGTTCGCGGGCAGCAACATCTGGTATCTCAACTATATGAACTCCATCTATCTGTGCGCCCACTTCGGCACCAAGGGCGAAATGGCGAATCACAATTCCATGGTCAAGCTGTGCGCCGCCTATACGGCGATCTGCATTGCGGGCTTCATTGTCAGCATTCCTTACTGGCGCATGCTCGGGCTCATCAAGTAGCGACGCCGTCGCAAAAAGGAAGGAAGAGGGCCGGTTTCAATGGAAACCGGCCCGGCGGGCGGCAAACTGAAGCCGGCGCTCCGGCGCGAAAGGCCGCTTTCCCGCCGCGAGAGCGGAGTAACATTGAAAATGTTCATCTGCTCTGCCGGGATTTGCCTGCAAATACCGGCCACGAGTGTGTCGCAGGCGGGCGCTGCCTGCCGTAAGCGGCTAATCTCAAAGTGAATATGCTCTTAAAGAACAGTGTGAAGCAAAAAGTTTTTTTACAACAGGAAGGAAAAGACGGATGCAGTCGCAAAAACTTATGCAGGGCAACGCCGCCGTCGCTCACGGAGCTTTTTACGCGGGCGCGCGCTTTTATGCGGGCTATCCCATAACGCCTTCGTCGGAGATCGCCGAAGTCTGCGCGCGCGAACTGCCGGGGCTGGGCGGCGTGTACATGCAGCTTGAAGACGAAATAGCCAGCATGGGCGCCATAGTGGGCGCCTCCCTGGCCGGGAAAAAATCCTTCACCGCCACGAGCGGGCCGGGATTTTCCCTGATGCAGGAAAACCTCGGCATGGCAAGCATGGGAGAAGTGCCCCTCGTGCTGGTCAACGTGCAGCGGCAGGGGCCGTCCACCGGCCTTGCCACCAAGCCTGCCCAGAGCGACATCCAGCAGATGCGCTGGGGACGGCACGGGGATCAGGCGCTGATCACCCTTATGCCTTCTTCCGTGCGCGAATGTTTCCATCTGACGGTCACGGCCTTTAACCTGTCGGAAAAATACCGCACGCCCGTGCTCCTGGCTCCGGATGAAATCGTGGGGCACATGCGCGAAAACCTGAACATTCCCGAACCCGGAGAGATCGAAGTGTGGGAACGCGCCGCCCCCCAGGGCGATCCCGGGCAGTACAGGCCCTTCTGCTTCGAGCCGGGCCGCACGGCTCCCCTGGCCCGCTACGGCAGCGACTACATTTTCCATGTCACCAGCTCCATGCACGGCGAAGACGGGTTCAGCAACAACAATCCGGCAAATGCCGCCCGCAGGGTGGCGCAACTGCACTCCAAACTGGAGGCAGGCCGGGACGATATCGTGCTGACCAGAGCCTTTGACGTGGAAGACTGCGACATTTTGGTGGTGGCCTGCGGCGCCGTTGTGCGCACCGCCCGCACCGCCGCGCAGAAAGCCCGCGCCGCCGGCAAAAAGGTGGGCGTGCTCCAGCTGTGCACCATCTGGCCGTTCCCGGACAAAGAGGTCATGGAAGCCGCCCGCAAAGCCCGCAAAGTTGTCGTGCCGGAAATGAACTATGCCGGCCAGCTCGCAGGCGAAGTGGGCAAATATGTCGATCCTGCGAAGATTGTGCGGGTGAATTCCTATAACGGACAAATCATGACTCCGGCCGACGTCGCCGGGGCGTTCGCCTAGAGGAGCGGAGAATGGCTCACGCAACGGGGAGACCCTATTTACGAACCGAAGCCCTGCCCCTGATGTGGTGCGCGGGCTGCGGCAACGGCATCGTGCTCGGCGCCCTGCTCCGGGCTTTTGAGGAACTCGGACTGCCGCACAAGGATATCGTGGTGGTGACGGGCATAGGCTGCTGGGGCAAGGCGGACGATTATATCCGCACCAACGCCCTGCACGTGACCCACGGCCGGGCTCTGCCCTTCGCCACCGGAGTGAAGGCGGCCAATCCCGATCTGCACGTCGTGGCGCTCATGGGCGACGGCGACGGCGCCACCATCGGCGGCAACCACTTTATCCATGCGGCCCGGCGCAACATCGACCTGACGGCACTTGTGGTCAACAACTACAACTACGGTATGACCGGCGGCCAGTTTTCCGCCACCACCCCGGCCGACGCGATCACCAGCACCTCGCCGGGCGGCAACCCGGAGCGCTGTTTCGACATCTGCGACCTGGCGGCCGTGGCCGGGGCCAACTATGTGGCCCGCGAAACAGTGGCTTCCGGCATGCGGCTGAAAAACCGGATCAAGGAAGGCATGCAGAAAAAAGGCTTTTCCCTGATCGAGGCCATAAGCCCCTGCACCACCCTGTTCGGGCCGCGCAACAGCATGAAGACGCCTGTGGACATGCTGCGCTCGCTCAAGAAAAAAAGCCTCTCCGCCGCCAAGTTCGCGGAAACGGAAAACGCGGCCGCCGAAGGCTTTTTTGTGAGCGGCAAGCTGTATGAACGGGATGCGCAGGATTTTTCCACCCGCTACGAAGCCATGCGCGACCGCCTGCGGGCCGGAGGAGCGAAGAAATGAACAGACGGGAAATACTTATGGCGGGCACCGGCGGCCAGGGCCTTGTCTTCATGGCTTCCTTCCTGGCCGAGGCGGCCATGCGCGCCGGCAGCAACGTGGTGCAGACCCAGACCTACGGCATAGCCCAGCGCGGCGGCTTCATCTCAGCCGAAGTGGTGCTGGACAAGGAAGAAATCCTCCACCAGCAGGTGCTTGCGCCCGACGTGATCATCGCCCTGCACGACGTGGTCGGCGCGCGCTACGACGCGGCGGCCTGTCCTGTTCTCTATGATTCAAGCCTGATGCAGGGGGGCCGCCCCGCCGGCTGGACGGGCCTGCCCTTCACCAAACTCGCCGAGGAGGCCGGCGCGCCCAAGGCGGCCAACCTCGCGGCTTTGGGGGCCATGAGCGTGATTGTGCCTCTGGTGTCGTTCGAGGCGCTTGACGCCGCGGCCGAGAAAAAATTCAAGGGGGCGGCCGCGCAGGCGAACCGCGCCGCCCTGGCCGCCGGCAGAAAGGCGGCCCAAGCACTGAGGGAGACGGAATAGCCATGCAGAAGCAGGAAAAAAAGAAATTCCGCAGCGCGATTGACGCCGACCTGTGCAAGGGCTGCGGCTACTGCGAAGAAAACTGCGCCAAGGGCGTTTTCGCCATGTCGATCGCCCTGAACAACCAAGGCTACCACGTCATGGCCGCGGTCAATACGGATCAGTGCGTGGGCTGCCTGAGTTGCCTCAACGTCTGCCCGGAATTCGCCGTTGCCGTGGAAGAACTGGGATAGAGCCATGTCGTACAAAACACTGGAAGAATTGGCGAATCACGTACGGAGCAGGGCGACTTCCCGCCGCACCGTCGCGGTTGCGGAAGCGGCCGACCCGCATGTGCTGGAGGCGGTGCGCGACGCCGTAAAAAGCGGCTTTGTCTCTCCGCTGCTCTGCGGGCGTCGCGACGCGGTGAGGGCCGGGCTGGCCGAATTGGGCGAGCGGCCGGACGACTATGAGATAATCGACGCCGATTCGCCCGAGGAATCCGCCTTTCAGGCGGGCATGGCGATCAAGGAGGGGCGGGCGCAGATCATCATGAAGGGCCTCATTCCCACCAATGTGCTGATGAAGGCCCTGTTCCGAGCGGAAACGGGTTTCCGCACGGGAGCGCACATTTCGCACATGAATCTGGTGCAGATCGAACGCTACCACAAGATCTTCGCCCTCTGCGACGCAGCGGTGAACACCTATCCCGACCTGGAGCAGAAGCGCCATATTCTGATCAACGCCGTGAACACCCTGCGGCGCATGGGCATAGACAAGCCCAAGGTCGCGGTCATCGCCTCCACGGAGAGCGTCAACCCCAAGATGCCGGAAACCGTGGACGCGGCGGCGCTGAAAGAAATGAACGAACGCGGCGCGATAGAAGGCTGCGTCGTGGAAGGCCCCATTTCCTACGACCTGGCCATGAGCGCGGAATCGGCGCTGGAGAAGGGCTATGAGAGCCCGGTGGCCGGCGATGCGGATCTGCTCGTCTGCCCGAACATAACGGCGGCCAATGTGCTCATCAAATGCCTGCGCTATTCGGCAGGCGCGCAGACGGCGGGCATCGTGATCGGCGGCAGCGCGCCTGTCGTGCTCACATCGCGATCGGCAGCCGCTCTCGACAAATACTGGACCATGGTTCTGGCCTGCTCGGCCACCCTGTAGACAGTGTTGTCACGAGCGCCTTTTTGCCTCCGGCGGCGTCAGATTTTGTCTTTTATTCCGGTTGAGTACCGAAGAGTACACTCCCTTCATAAAAGACTCGTCTCCCTTGCCGGAGAACAAAAAATCGTCTCGTGACAGCACTGTCTGAAGCAAATCGATTTTGAAACGCCCGCCCCGGGCGGCATACGGCACCATAATCACAATATCGGGAGAACACGCTTCTATGTCCCAAGCCCATTTCGTGCTCGCGCTCAATCCCGGCTCCACCTCCACCCGCATCGCCGTCTACCGCGACGAGGAACTGTTGTTCCAGGCCAAGGTGGATCACCCGGCGGAGAAGCTGGCCGGATTTCCGACCAACGTGGCCCAGTTCCCTCTGCGCAAGAAGGCCGTTTTGGAATGCCTGGCCGAGAGGAATTTCGACGTCGCCTCCTTGAGCGCCGTGGCGGGCCGGGGCGGCAAGCTGCCCCCCGTGCGGCAGGGCGCGTATCTTGTGGAGGAAAACATGGTGGATTTTCTCACCCACCGCCCCGTGGACGACCACGCCTCCAACCTGGGCGCGTTGCTGGCCTACGAAATAGCCAAGCCGCTCGACATTAAGGCCTATATTTACGACGCCGTGGTCACCGACCAGATGGAAGACATCGCCCGCCTTTCCGGCCTGCCGGAAATACGGCGCAAGGCCTCCTGTCACGCCCTGAACATGCGGGCCATGGCGCTGAAGGCCGCCGAACAGCGCGGCTGGGATTTCAACAGGGTCAACATCGTGGTTTCCCACATGGGCGCGGGCATCAGCGCGACCATGATCCGCGAAGGCCGCATGGTGGACGTGCTCAGCGACGAGGAAGGCCCCTATTCGCCGGAACGCTCCGGCGGGCTGCCCAACCGCCAGCTTGTGGATCTGTGCTTTTTAAGCGGCATGGACAGGGAAGCGGCCACCAAGCGCACCCGGGGACGGGGGGGTCTGGCCGCCTATCTCGGCACCAACAACGCTCTTGAGGTGGAACGGCGCATCGCCGAAGGCGACAAGGAGGCCGAGCTGATCTACAGGGGCATGTGCTACCAGACGGCCAAGGGCATCGCCGGCATGGCCGTTGTGGTGGACGGCAAGGTGGATCTGATCGTGCTTACCGGCGCGCTCGCCCATTCCTCCTTCGTGGTGGACGAGGTGCGCCGGCGCGTGGCCTTTATCGCTCCCGTCGACGTGTTGCCGGGCGAAAACGAGCTGGAAGCCCTGGCGTACGGCGTGCTGCGCGTGCTGCGCGGCAGGGAGGATGCGCACCTTTTCGTGCCGCCGCCTGCTGTCTGATATTCACGCCGTATCACAGCGCCGTCCTCACGGCCGGCGTAAAAGTTGTCTCAACATGCGATTATGAGATGACGTTGAGTGCCGCACCCTGATGTGCCTCAAGCCCGAAACCCCGTGTTTCGGGCTTTTGCGCTTCACGGGGGGTCTTGTTCCCCCGGAAAAATGAACTTACTATTGCCGGGCACAATTTTTTATGCCGGTTATTTTATCCGAAGCGCGTTCCCGGCCCGCCGAAGCGGGAACGCGTCCGTATACGGGATCGCCCGGAAGGAGCAGCATGCAATCCGCAATTCAACGCTTTACCACAGGCCGGGGCGTGGATGAAAAACCGCGGGCCTTCTGCGTCTCCATCTATCCCGAAATGAGCGCCATGGTGCGGGATTGCGCCGAGGAACTCGGCGTGGCCGTGGACATCATAGAAGGCGGCATCCACAGCAACGGGCACCTCATCGCCCGCGACGTGCAGGAGCAATACGACGTCATCATCAGCCAGGCGGGCACGGCGCTGTGCATTCAGGATCTGGTGCATATTCCGGTGGTTTCGATCAACCTGACCACCCGGGACTTCATCAAAGGCCTGGAAGAAGCGCTCCAGTTCAACATGCCCCTGGCCCTGATCAGCTATACAAGTGAATTTCTTCAAGAACTTGAAACAATCGCCCGGGTGCTCACCCACGGCAACGTCGCCTCCTATCCCTATTCCAGCCGGGAAGATTTTGACGAAAACATCCAGCGCTTGTCCTCCCTGCCGGAGCATGTGCTGGTGGGTTTCGGGGGCTGCATGGCCAAGCATGTTGAGGACAAGGGCTGCCCCTACGTACTGATCCGCTCCAGCCGGGAGCATGTGCGGCAGGCCGTTCTGACCGCCAAGAACATCATCGACCACAACATCCGGGAAAAGCGGCGGGCCAGGCGTCTGCACAACATCGTCAATTATTCCCGCGAAGGCATCGTATCCATAGACAAGCACAACCTCATCACCATCTGCAACCTTCCGGCCAAGCGCATGCTGAAACTGCGCGGCATGCACCTGCTGGGCGCGAACATCACCCACCATACCATGCCCACCTCCCTGAGAGAGCTTTACGGAGACGGCAGTTTCACCATGAACAGCCTGATGAAGGTGGAGGACAAAAGCTTTCTGGTCAGCCGGGTGCCCGTGACCGTGCGCTCGGAGCGCCAGGAAACCGTGATGACCTTTCAGGAATTTTCCCAGTTGCAGAAGATCGAGGCCAAGGCCAGGGCGCAGGTTTCCATGCGCGGGCTGGTGGCGAAATACAACTTCAACGACATCATCTGCTGCGGCCCGCTGATGAAGGAAACCATCCGCAAGGCGCGGGATTACGCCGCCACGGAAGCCTCCATCCTGATCACCGGGGAAACGGGCACCGGCAAGGAGCTTTTCGCGCAAAGCCTGCACCGAGCCGGCAAACGCTGCGACGGCCCCTTTGTGGCCATCAACTGCGCCGCCCTGCCCGAGCAGCTGCTGGAAAGCGAACTTTTCGGCTATGAGGAAGGCGCTTTTACCGGCGCACGCAAGGGCGGCAAGGCCGGGCTTTTTGAAATAGCCCACAAGGGCACCATTTTCCTGGACGAAGTGGGAGAAATCTCCCTCTCCACCCAAAGCCGGCTTTTGCGCGTGCTGCAGGAAAAAGAGCTTTTCCGCGTGGGCGGGGATCGCATCATCAACGTGGACGCGCGCGTCATCACCGCGACCAACAAAAACCTCTACAAGCTGGTGATGGAAGGGCGCTTTCGCCGCGATCTCTTTTTCCGCCTCAATGTCCTGACCCTGCCGATCAGCCCCGTGCGCCGACGCCCGGAGGACATCGCACCCATGGTGGAGCATTTCCTGCAAAAAGGCTGCAAGCGCTACGGCAAAAAACGCATCCGGCTTTCCGGCGAATCCGTCGCTCTGCTTCAGTCCTACTCCTGGCCGGGCAACGTGCGGGAGCTCGAGCACATCATGGAGCGCCTGCTCGTGCTGTGCAGAAGCGGCGATTCTCCCGACGCCCTGCTGGCGGGCATACTTGACGAGCATATCGCCATACAGCGGGAATACGAGCAGGAGTCCGGCCCGCCCTCGGGCTCCATCACCATTCCGGAAGGCTCCATGCGCGACATGGAACAAAACATCCTCAAAGAAATGCTGGTCCGCCACGGCGGCAACCGCAAGCGACTGGCCAAGGAACTCGGCATCAGCCGGGTGACTGTGTGGAAAAAGCTCAAGGAACTCGGCCTGGAGGAAGATTCCGCGCTCGGCGCCTGACGCGGAGCGCGGTTTCAGCCTCGGTGCGCAGCCGCCCCGCAAGGGGCGGTTTTCTTATGCCGAAGCTGATATTTTCCCGCGCCGGCTCTTGGCTGTTCGGCAAAATCCATGTTATCGAACAACAGGCGCAACGGGCCGGCCGCCCCGACGTGCGCGCCGTACAGTTCTCACGTTTTCGGGTTTCGTCCTTTGTGCTTCTGTTCCGCATGCTCCGGCTGCCGACGCATTCGTGCCGGACGCGCCGCACATGCCCGGACGCTTTGAACCACGGCAACTTTTTCAGAGGTGACGCGCGTTGCGGGGATTTCCGCCGCGCAACCGTTGTACGCGTAAAAATGCTGCAAGGAGGAGTTATGAAAAAAGTACAATTTCTTTTTGGTCTTTTCATCGTGCTCTGTATGGCCGCCGCTTCTTCCCCGGCCGCAGCCGCAGCCCCGGTGAAACGCGGTAATTATTTCATCACCGTGCTCACCGGGCCTTCCAGCGGCATCTATTTCCCCATAGGCGGCGCGTTCGCGAACTACATCGGCACGCTGGGCTACAAAACCTCGGCCACGGCCACAGGCGCGACGGCCGAAAACATCAACGCCCTGCTCACCGGACAGGGAGAAATGGCCATCGCCATGGCCGACTCGGTCATCCAGGCCTACGAAGCCTTCGGCGCCTATGAAGGCAAGCCGCCGGCCAAGAAGCTGCGCGCCATGATGGGTCTGTGGCCCAACGTGTGCCAAATCGTCACCACGGCCAAATCCGGCATCAAGAGTTTCAAGGATCTCAAAGGCAAGCGCATAGGCGTGGGCGCGCCCAACTCCGGCGTGGAACTGAACGCGCGCATGATGTTCGAGGCGCACGGCATGACCTACAAAGACTGCCGCATCGACTACCTCAACTACGGCGAAGCCATCGACCAGATGAAGAACGGCCTGTGCGACGCGGCCTTTGTTACTTCCGGGCTCGGCAACGCCACCATCCGCGAACTGGGCGTGAGCGAAAAGATCGCCTTCGTGCCGGTTGACGGCGAAGCCAGAAAGAACCTGATCAAAAAGTATCCCTTCTACATCGAATCCACCATTCCGGCGGCCACTTACGGCACGGAAGCGGACACCCCCACCGTGGCGGTCATGAACATCATGCTGGTCGACATCAAGCTGCCGGCCGACGTGGTTTACGATCTGCTCACCAACATTTATTCCCCTGCCGGGCTCGCGGCCATCCAGGGTTCGCACAACGCGGCCAGGATCAACATCAAGCCCGAGACCGCCCTGCGCGGCATCGTCGGCACCTCGGTGCCCTTCCACGACGGCGCGCTGAAGTACTACAAAGAAAAGGGCATGCTTAAAAATTAGGAAGCACTGATAAAATGGATCTTGGAAACGCTCAGGTATTTTGTTTGGCAAGAAAGGCACGTTTTCTCGATGGGGGACGGGCTCTTCCGCCCTTCCCCCGGAGGGAAAACGCCGCCTGACGCAGTCCAAACGGAATAAATCAGCGTTTCCTTAAAGCATATTCCTGAAAAGGCTCGGCGAATGCCCGCAAAAAAACCCACTATACGGCGGCGCACAACGCTTTTGGCTGTGTGCGCCGCGCTCGCCCTGCTCCTGTTCCCGGCTGTTGCGGGAGCCGCGCCCCGTTACGGGGCCGAAAAAACGGTATTGAGGATTTACGAGCAAAAAAGTGGCGCACTGCTTGTCGAGGTTCCGGCCGAGACAAACAGCCGCCTGTTCTTCGGCTGGATCCATTCGCAGGAAAAAATTCCCTGGAATGAGTATTACCATGTGGATGCCGCCGACAGCCTGGTGCTGGACGCGATCAGCTTTCCGGCTTTCGGGGCCGGGATTCCCGAAAACAAGGGGCGCGTCTGCTACGTGAGGGACGGGCTGATCCACATGGAAGGCATTGATCAACACTTCACCGAGCTTGTCTGGCTCAATTCCCATACCGCGACGCGCGAACTTATGCTTGACGGCGTTCCCATAGCATCGGGCGACGGGCTGCCGCATCACGCCGTACTGCGGCTGGTTATAGAAAAGAGGTAACAATGTCCCGCAGCATGCACGACGACGGCAAAACTCCGCCCGCCAACGCGCCGGCTGTGGAGCCGGAAATTTCCGAAGAGGCTCTCCTCAAAGCCGGAGGGGGAGAACTCACGGAAGAGCAACAGAAGCTCATCGAGGAATTCGACAAGGAATCCAGCGTGCGCAGGCTTGCCGATCCGCTGGTCGCAAAGCTGTTTTACGCGGTTTGCATCGTGGTGACGCTCTACCACTTCATGACGTCGATCGTGGGCACGCCGGTGGTGTTGGAGCACCGTTCCCTGCACGTGGCCATGATGCTGGCGCTCGGCTTCGTCATGTATCCCTTCAGCAGGAAGAGCAGCTATACAAAGGCGAGTTGGTGCGATTGGGTATTCGTCGCCCTTTCTCTGTCCGTGCCGCTCTATGTCTGGCTCGACTATCTCGGTGTGGTCGAGCGGGCGGGCATGCCGAGCATGGAAGACACCATCGTCGCCACCGCTCTTGTCATCCTGGTGCTGGAGGCCTCGCGCCGCATGTCCGGCTGGGCTTTGCCCATACTGAGCCTGGCCTTTATCGCCTACGGCCTGTTCGGCCGGGGGCTGCCGGGCATATTCGGGCACCGGGGCTATACCTGGGAGCAGCTCGCCAACCACTTTTTCGCCAATACCGAAGGCATTTACGGCACTTCGGTCAGCGTGGCGGCCAGCTACATTTTTTTGTTCATCCTGTTCGGCACGGTGATGGGCAAGTCCGGCATGGGCGCGTTCTTCAACGACTTCGCCATGGCCCTGGCCGGGCATACCAAGGGCGGTCCGGCCAAGGTGGCCGTGATCTCCTCCGGCCTGCTCGGCTCGATCAACGGCTCGGCCGTGGCCAACGTGGTGACCACCGGGGCCTTCACCATCCCGCTGATGAAAAAGACGGGCTATTCCAAAAATTTCGCCGGCGCGGTGGAGGCCTCCGCCTCGGTAGGCGGGCAGCTCCTGCCGCCGGTTATGGGGGCGGCGGCCTTCATCATGGCGGAAATGCTGGGGGTGTCGTATTCCGTCATCATCGTGCACGCGGCCGTGCCGGCGCTGCTGTATTACCTGGGCATCATCATCCAGGTGCAGCTCAGGGCCGGCAAAACCAACCTGATGGGCCTGCCCAAGGATCGCCTGCCCCTGGTCAAAAACGTGATGAAGGACAAGGGGCACCTGGTCATTCCCATCTTCATCCTTCTCTATCTGCTGCTTTTCTCCGGCACAACGGTCGTGTTTTCGGCCGTGATCACCATCGTCGCCACCATCGTCGTCGCCTGTATGCGGAAGAGCACCCGAATGAGCTTCAAAGACATCTGCGACGCCTTTGCCGACGGCGCAAAGCAGACGGTTTCCGTGGCCATGGCCTGCGCCTGCGTGGGCATCATCATCGGGGTCATTTCCAAGACGGGCTTCGGACTGACCATGGCCAACACCATCATCACGCTCGGCAGCCAGAGTCTGGTGTTCACGCTCATCTTCACCATGATCACCTGCATGATCCTGGGCATGGGCGTGCCCTCCATTCCGGCGTACATCATCACGGCCACCATCGCGGCCCCGGCGCTGGCCAAGCTGGGCATTCCGGCCATCTCCGCCCACATGTTCTCCTTCTATTACGCCATGTTCGCCAACCTGACCCCGCCTGTGGCCCTGGCGGCCTTCGCGGCGGCGGGCATTTCGGGCGGCGATCCCATGCGCACGGGCTTCGCCTCGGTCAAGCTGGCCATCGCCGGCTTTATCGTGCCCTTCATGTTCATTTATTCGCCGCAACTGCTGCTGATAGACACGGGCCTGCTCGACGGCCTGCGGGTCGCAATCGGGGCCTGCATGGGCGTGTTCATGATCGGCGTGGCCATAGAAGGCTATTTGTTCACAAACGTGAATATCATATCGCGGATACTGAGCTTCATCGGCGCATTGGGCCTGATAGACAGCGGCATCTATACCGATCTGATCGGACTGGGGATGCTGATTCTGCTGGTCGGCAGCCAGTATTGGCTGGCGCGCAGGGAGAAGGCCGCCGGAAGAAAGGACGGAACGCTCTTTGAACCGGAATAAACATTCCGGCGCGCTGAAGAAAGTACATCAAACCGGGACCGCCCCTTTACGGGGCGATTCTGGTTTTCACGGCGTTTCCAACTCGTAGGGCCAGCTCACGATGCCGCCCGAGAAATGATAGAGCGGCCGCACGCCGGCCCTGAGCAAAATCGGCAACGCCTTGGTGCTGCGCGACCCCGTGCGGCAATAGACCATCCAGGGGCCGGGGCGCTCGATCCACAGCTTTCCCACCTGCTCCGCGAAATCGTCGGACGCCAGGGGAATATTCACCGCGCCCGGCAGATGCCCGGCCGCGTATTCCCGGCGGGTGCGCACGTCCAGCACGGTTATGCCCGGCCTGCTCAACAGTTCCAGCGCCTGTTCCGGGTCGGCGATATCGACGGCTTTCGCCCCGAAGGCGACGGCGGGCAGAAGGCAGAGGGCGCACAGCAGCATGCGCAGCCCGGCATAGGCGATGCGGCGTTTCATGGGGACTCCTATAAGGCCTGACCCATGATGGAAGATATTCGCCGTTGCCGGCCGCGTCAATATCCCGCAGGGGCCGCGCGGCCCTTGCGATCAGAACGCGGGAATGGGCTCCACAGGCTCGCTGAGCAGGAACCTGCCTTCCTCAATCCATTTTTTCAGCGTATCGGCGACTTCCAGCGACATGGTCAGGCTGGTCAGGGGCACGGTTTCCACGCGGTTGTCGAGTATTTTGGCCTCGCCGCTTTTCAATTCCTCAAAGGTGACGTGCTGAAGAATGCGGTTGACCCCGTTGGGATAATCGTGCCCGTAATCCTTGACCGGCATGAGGATGTCGCTGTCGTCCACGCCCGTGAACCAGGCGATTTCCTCATTCAGGATGGGAATGGGAATGCCCACGCCCACCATCAGGGAGCAGCCGTAACCTGTAAGCGAGAGTCCGCGCAGCCAGCGCGCGTCCATCTGCTTGAGATCGCCCTTGACCATGAGAGTGCCGGAAGCCGTCAGCGGCAGGCCGCGCTCCGTGCGTTTGGGCTTGGGGTTATGCTGCGTGCCCGCGCCGATCACATACCCCATGCCCCCGCCGAGGAAGATGCGCGTCCCCAGTCCTATGGTGCGGAAAAGGGGATCGTTGAACAGCGGCGAGAGCCGGCCCGAGGTGGCGTAGTTCAGGTTGCGGCAGTTCGGCCGCAAAGGCCCCATGTAGGTGTAGATGGTGCGGCTGGTGAGGTTCACGGCCGCGTTGTAGTTCTGATAACAGTTGCGCGGGTTGAGCAGCTCGGCGTAGGGCAGTTCGGCCAGGGTGACCTGGCGTTCCAGCGAACGGCGGGGATAGCAGTCCGTGCCGTAGGCTTCGGCATACAACAGCACGCTCTTGCCGCTCGCGAGGTCTTCCACGACGTGCCCGCCCCCGTACTTGAAGCGGCCGGGATAGACCTTGTTCAGCGGGCAGTCCTCCTCCGGCTCGGTGACGCCCAAAAAGGCGTCCACGGCGGCCAGACCGGCGTAGCAGGGCACCTTGTTCAGCCAGACCCTGGAGGTCTTCATCATCGGAGGCTCCGGCTGGCCGATGTTGAAGAGCATGCCGGACGAACACATGGGCGAAAACGTCCCCGTGGTCACCACGTCGACTTCCTGAGCGGCCTTTTCCCTGCCCAGCCGGCGGACGGTTTCCACCATCTCCTCGGCATTGAGCACCACCGCCTTGCCTTGCCTGATGCGTTCGTTGATCTGCGCTATGGTCTTCATACCGAAATTCCTCTACTGCTGCGCACCGCGATTGGGACGGGTCAGGTAATAGATTTTGGGCACCATGTACATGATGGCGGTCTGCTTCTGGGCGGGCGCGTACTGGGTGGCCACGATAACCGGCCCCAGGTTCCAAAGCCGGCTGTTCGGGCCTTCGGAGGCCGTAAGCGGGCCGAAGCGTTTTTCCACCATGTTGTAGACTTTCTGGGCGTGGGCCGCATCCGGGGTCGGATAATCTATCTTGATGAAACCCAGGGGCGCCGGCGCGCCGGGGCTTGGCGGCGGGCCGTAGCAGGCCGCGAGTTCGGAAGCGCCGGGCACGGCCGGGCCGGCCTTGTAGACGTCGCAGGCGAAACCGTCGTGCTCGCGCACGGGCACGGCCTTGGCGGCGGCCAGGGCGGCGCGCATGGCCGGGCGCTCGGCAGCGGCGAGCTGGATGCCGAACAGGGAAAGCTGGATCGGCTTGGTCGCCATTTTTTCCAGGGCCTGCATGGCCTCCTGCCTTCCGTCCATGGCCGCGCCGTAGAGCAGCAGCACGGCGCGCGTGGCATTGTGGGACACGCCGCGCCCGTCGCGATAAAAGAGGCCCAGGCGTTCCAGGGCGGCGCTCTGCCCGCCGGCCGCGGCCCGGCTGTACCAGGCGGCGGCGTCGCGCTCGTTTTTCTGCACCCCCCGGCCGCGCTCGTACATCAGGCCCAGGTTGTACTGGGCCTCGGCCAGGCCGGCTTCAGCCGCCTTGTGGAACCAGTAGGCGGCCTGCGCTTCATCCTTGGGCACGCCGCGTCCCTGCTCCAGCAGCCGGCCGTAGTTGCTCATAGCGCGGGCGTGTCCGGCCTCGGCCGCATGGCGGAAATAGAGAGCGGCGCGCGCCGGTTCTTCCGGCACGCCCTGGCCCTGATCGAACAGGACGCCGATGTTGTAGGTGGCGCGGGAGTCCCCGGCCTCGGCCTGGGCCTGCCAGAGATTGAGGGCCGTAATATAATCCCCGCGCTGATAGGCCGCCACGGCGTCTTCAAAGGACGTGCCCGAATCTTTGGCGGGAGCGGCCGGGACCTGACCTTGAGCGGGAGCGGCAGCCGGAGCCGGGGCCTTGGGCGCGGCTTTCTGCGCGGCCCAAACGGGCAGCGCGATCAGCAGGGCCAGCCAGCATATGCAAATCAATCGTGTCACGCGCATAGGCGTATCCTGTTTCGCTTTGTCTCTTTACAGCCCTGATTCAGGCTATATCGGGCGTTGCGAAGATTTTTGTTCTCTGCCGAGGAGGACGAGCTTTTTGCGGAGGGAATGTACTCTTACGTACTTGACCAAAGCAAAAAACGAAGTCCGACAAAGGCAGAGGGCAAAAAGACCGCAACGTGCTAAGCGATCTCGTCGTCAGTGAGATAACAGGCCGGATCCTCGGCCCACACATCTCCGTGCCAGGCCTCGGCCCTGGCCCTGAAATTGCCCGCGCAGATGGGCAGGAAGCGGCAGCGCGCGCAACGCCCGCCCACATGCGCCTTTTTGTCCTTGAGCTTGTGCAGCAGTTCGATTTGCGGATCGTCCCAGATCGCGGAAAAAGGGCGTTCCAGCACGTTGCCGAAGGTGTGGATGCGCCAGAACTGATCCGCATGCACCTGCCCGTCCCACGAAATACAGCCTATGCCCCGGCCGGAGCTGTTGCCCTCGTTGAACTGCAACAGCTTGAACACTTCCTCCGCCCGCTTCGGATCTTCCCGTTTCAGGCGCATCCACACGTAGGGGCCGTCGGCGTGGTTGTCCACGGTCAGCACTTCCTTGGGCTTGCCTGCCTCGAAAAGCTCCCGCGTGCGATCCATGATCACGTCAAGCAAGGCGCGGGTTTCGGCGTGATCGAGATCCTCTTTGATCAGTTCCGAGCCCCGGCCCGAGTACACAAGATGATAAAAGCAAATGCGGGGCACTTCAAGATCGCGCACCAGATCAAAGAGCACCGGCACTTCGTTCACGTTGCGCTTGTTGACCGTGAAGCGCAGGCCCACCTTCAGCCCTTCGGCCTGACAGTTCTCAATGCCCTGCAGCGCCTTTTTGAAGGAGCCCGGCACGGCGCGGAACTTGTCGTGCACTTCTTCGCCGCCGTCCAGGGAAATGCCTACGTAGGACAGACCCACTTCTTTGAGCTCCCGCGCCTTGTCCTTGGTGATCAGCGTGCCGTTGGTGGAAATGACCGCCCGCATGCCCCTGGCGGTGGCGTGCTTGGCCAGTTCGACCAGATCCTCGCGCACCAGGGGCTCGCCGCCGGAAAAAAGCATGACCGGAGCGCCGTAGGCAGCGAGATCGTCGATGATCGCCTTGCCCTGCTCCGTGGAAATCGCGTCCCTGCCCTGCTCTTCCAGCGCCTTGGCGTAACAGTGCACGCAGCGCAGGTTGCAGCGCCGCGTCATGTTCCAGACCACCACCGGCTTCTTGTCCGCCGAAAACTGCAGCAGATGCGAAGGCAGCTTTCCGGAATGCCGGCCGTAGCGCAGGGCATCCGAGGGCTCGACCTGTCCGCAATACAACTTTGAAATTCCTATCATGACCTGTATCCTTTATGCCAACGCAGCGCGCAGCGCTTCAAAAGCCGCGTCTATGCCGGCCGGGTTCGATCCGCCGGTCTGGGCCAGATCCGGCCTGCCGCCCCCCCCCGCCGCGCCCACGGCCGGGCCGATGGCGCGGATCAGATCCGGCGCGGTGAATTTCGCATGCAGATCTTTGGAAACATACAGTATCAGGGACACTTTGCCCTCTTCAGACGAAGCCAGACAGGCCACGCCCGAAGGCAGGCGCGAGCGCACGTTGTCCATAAGTTCGCGCAGGGCCTTTATGGGCGTGTTCTCCACGCGCGCCGCGAGCAGAGAGGTGCCGTTCACGGAAACGAGGCCGGACATGACGTCGCCCCCGCCCGCCGCGGCCCGGCCGCTTTCCAGATCCTTGCGCAGCTTTTTGCACTCCTTCTGAAGTTCCTCGACCCGCGCGGCAAGCTCGCCCGGTTTGGTTTTGAGCAGGGAGGCAAGGCGGCCCAGTTCCGTGCGCTGTTCGTGCAGCAGGCCGAGCACATTCCAGCCCGTGGCGGCCTCAATGCGCCGCACTCCGGCGGAAATGCCGGTTTCGGAAAGGATGGCGAAGGCGCCCGCCTGCCCGGTGCGTTCGAGATGGGTGCCGCCGCAAAGTTCCACGGATTCTGCAACGCCCACGCGCACCACGCGCACTTCCTCGCCGTATTTTTCGCCGAACAGGGCCATTGCGCCGGCGTTTTCCGCCTCCATGCGGGACATGAGGGAGGAATGCACGGGCATATCCGCCAGAATGGCGCGATTGACCTCGCGCTCCACGGCGTTGATCTCCCGGGAGCTGAGGGCCTGGATGTGGGAAAAGTCGAAACGCAGGCGGTCGGGGCCGACCAGGGAGCCCGCCTGATGCACGTGATCGCCCAGCACGCGGCGCAGCGCGGCGTGCAGAAGATGGGTGCAGGTATGGTTGCGGGCCGAAGCCAGACGGTCGTTTTCACCCACTTCAAGCCGCACGGTCTGATCGTGCAGCACTTCGCCGCTCGTTACCTTGATACGATGCACGATGAGTTCGGACGCGGGCCGCAGGGTGTCCACCACCTCGGCCTGCCCGGTAAAGGAACGCAGGTTGCCGCTGTCGCCCAACTGCCCGCCGGAGGCGCCGTAAAAGGGTGTGATGTCGGTGACGGCAAAGCCTTCGTCGCCTTCGCTCAGGGCCTGCACTTTGCGGCCCCGCGCGTCCAGCAGGGCCAGTATGCGCCCTTCTTCCGCCAGACCGGTGTAGCCGGTGAATTCGCAGACAATGCCGGATTCGAGAAGTTCGCGGAAATGCCCGCCGCCGGCTCCTTCGCCGAGCAAACCGCCCTTTTGCGCCGCGCGGGAGCGCTCCTTCTGCTCCTTCATGTGTGCGACAAAGCCGGGTTCGTCCACGAGAAAGCCGCGTTTCTCGGCCACATCGTTGATGATGTCGAGCGGGAAGCCGTAGGTGTCGTACAACGTGAAGCAGACCTCGCCCGGCACGATGCGGATGTTTGCCGCGCCAAGCCTGCCCAGTTCCTCTTCCAGCAGCGCCAGCCCTTTGTCGAGAGTCAGGCCGAAGCGCTCTTCCTCCACCCGCACGGCCTGTCCCATGAAGTCGGCGATGGCGACGAGTTCGGGAAAGTCTTCGCCCATGACGTCCACAACCTTGAGCGCCACCTTGTGCAGAAAGGGCTCGGTCAGGCCGGTGAGACGGCCGAAGCGGGAGGCGCGGCGAATAAGCCGGCGCAGCACATACCCACGGCCCTCGTTGGAGGGCAGCACGCCGTCGGTGATGAGAAAGGCGGCCGAGCGGGCGTGGTCGGCGATAACGCGCAGGGCGGTATCTCCTTCCTCGTCGCCGGCCTTGTAGGCGCGGCCGGCCAGGGCGGCGGTGAACTGGATGAATTCCTGAAAAAGATCGCTGTCGTAATTCGAGGTCTTGCCCTGGCATACGGCGGCGATGCGCTCAAGGCCCATGCCCGTGTCGATGGAGGGCCGGGGCAGGTCGATGCGCAGTTCCGGGCTCACCTGATCGTATTGCATGAAGACCAGATTCCAGATTTCCAGATAGCGGTCGCATTCGCATTTGCCGATGCCGCAGTCCGGCCCGCAGCTCATGTGTTCGCCCTGGTCGTAATAAATTTCGGAGCAGGGACCGCAGGGGCCGGTATCGCCCATGGCCCAGAAGTTATCCTTCTCGTTCATGCGGAAAATGCGTTCCGGCGCAACGCCGGCCACGCTCTGCCAGAGAGCGAAGGCGTCGTCGTCCTCGCGAAACACGGTGACATAAAGCTTTTCTTTCGGAAGCTTCAGTTCGACCGTAACGAAGTCCCAGGCCAGACGTATGGCGTTTTCCTTGAAATAGTCGCCGAAGGAAAAATTGCCGAGCATCTCGAAAAAGGTGTGGTGGCGCGCCGTGCGCCCCACGTTTTCCAGATCGTTGTGCTTGCCGCTGACGCGCAGGCATTTCTGGGAGGTGACGGCACGCTTGTAGGGCCGCTGCTCCTGCCCCAGAAAAACCTTTTTGAACTGCACCATGCCCGCGTTGGTGAAGAGCAGGGTGGGGTCGTCCTTGGGCACCAGCGGCGAGGAGGGCAGCACCGTATGCCCCTCCGCGCGGAAGTATTCGAGAAAGCGGCGGCGTATTTCTTTGGCGGTGAGCATACGAAACTAGTTCTCCTCGTCCGGGTCGATGCCGTCCGCCAGATCTTCGTCCGAGGGGAGGAATTCGCGCGGGTTCATGCCCAGGTGTTCGACAACCCTGCGCTCTATGGCGTTGCGCAGATCAATGTTTTCATCCAGCAGGGCGCGTACCTTTTCCTTGCCCTGGCCGAGCTTTTCCGCTCCAAAGGCGAACCAGGAGCCGCTCTGTTCCACTATTTTGGCGTCCACGGCCAGATCGAGCACTTCGCCGGAACGGGAAATGCCCTGGCCGTAAAGGATGTCGAACACCGCCTCGCGGAAGGGGGGCGCAACCTTGTTCTTCACCACTTTCACTCTGGTGCGCGAGCCGAAGGCTTCCTCCTTGTCCTTGAGGGTCTGAATGCGGCGTATGTCGAGCCGCACGGAGGAATAGAACTTGAGCGCGTTGCCGCCGGTGGTGGTTTCCGGGCTGCCGTAGCCGGTAACGCCTATCTTCATGCGGATCTGGTTGATGAAGATCACGGACGTGCGCGACTTGTGGATGGTGCCGGTAAGCTTGCGCAGGGCGTGCGACATGAGGCGGGCGTGGCCGCCCACCTGGGATTCGCCCATGTTGCCCTCAAGTTCGGCCTGGGGAATGAGCGCGGCCACGGAGTCGATGATCACCAGATCCACCGCGCCGGAGCGCACGAGCATGTCCGCTATGTCCAGGGCCTGCTCGCCGTAGTCGGGCTGGGCGATGAGCAGTTCGTCGGTCTTCACGCCCAGCCGGCGGGCATAACTTACGTCCAACGCGTGTTCGGCGTCCACAAAGGCGCAGGTGCCGCCGCTTCTCTGGCATTCGGCGATGATGTGCAGGGTGAGCGTGGTCTTGCCCGAAGATTCCGGGCCGAAGATCTCCGTTACCCGGCCGCGCGGGATGCCGCCCACGCCCAGAGCCAGATCCAGCCCGATAGAGCCGGTGGGAATAACCGGAACGTCCACGTGGGCGTCGTCGGAAAGCTTCATCACCGCGCCCTGGCCGTATTTGCGCTCAATGGTGGAAAGCGCTGTGTTCAGGGCTTCGCGGCGGGCGTCCTCGGGGCTTGTCTGCGGCTTCTTGGCCATGCGAAATTCTCCGGTACGGGATGAATGTCAAAGGGGATGATTATAACAGAAGCTGTTTTGCCCGGCAAGCACCGGAAACGGCTCGGCAACGACAAAAAGACGCTGGATTTCTGCCTTCGCGGGAATCCGGTCTTTACGGATTTTACCGGCAACCTGAGAAAAAATTACAGCAGGCCGTCGCGGCACAGGCTGTAGCAGGCGTCTTCCGTGACCACGAGGTGATCCGTCAGCGTAAGGCCGAGGGCGGGCGCCAAGCGGGCCAGTTCGCGGGTCAGATGCAGATCCGCGCCGCTGGGTTTGGGGTTGCCGCCCGGGTGGTTGTGTACCAGAATGATGTTGCTTGCCTTGTGCAGCAGGCTCACCTCCAGCACGTCGCGCGGGATCACGTGCACCTGGGCCACCGTACCCCGGCGCAGGCATTTCCAGGTGATGAGGCGGTTGCCGTGATCCGTCAGCGCCACCCACAATTCTTCATGCGTACAGCCGGCAAGTCTGTGGCGGGCCATGCGCGCCACCACTTCCGGAGTGCAGAGCGCCTCCTTGCGGCGCACGGGTGCCTCCTCATACCTGGCCATCAGTTCCCGCAGCAGCGTGCGGAACAATTCCAGGGCCGGCCCGTAGCCTTTCACATCGCCGAATTCGTCCCCCCGCGCGTCCATCACGCCGCGCAGCCCGCCGAAACGCTCAAGCAGGGCTTTGGCCAAAGGCTTGGTGTCCCGCCGCAGCAGCACGTAGCCCAAAAGAAGCTCCATTATTTCATAATCGGCAAGCTGGGACGTATCCTGCCGCAGACGCTCCTTCAGGCGTTCCCTGTGGCCGTGGAGGTAATTTTCAACGGTCACGGCGCGGCCTCCGGCGGGCGGGCTCCGAGCAGGAGGGTGAGATCAGCCACCAGGGCATCCAGAGCCTGATCAGGGGTGCATCCTCCGGATTTCACCGCCAGATCCGCCGCGAAGATCAGGGAAAACAGACGGGCCAGCCCTTTGTGCCCCAGGCGCTGCGCAAGTACGCGCTTGGCTTCCGCATCGCCGGGATGCATGCGCGCCGGTTCTCCCCGCGCAAGCTGCCACAAAAGCCGTGCCTCGCGGCTTAAAAGCCCCAGAAAGGGAAAGAGCAGGCCTTCATTTTCCTTGCGGGCGCACAGCAACTCGGTCCAGGCCTGCTCCGCCCTGCCGCCCTGCACCATGCGCAGAAACTGAAAAATGTTGAAACGCGGCATCTGGGCGGCCTGAGCCGCCAGTTCCTCGGAAACCTTCCCTTCCGGCGCGGCCAGCGCCAGCCTGTCCAATTCGGCGCGTACGGCTCCGGCGTCGGGGATGAGGCCGGAACACAAAATATCCAGCGCGGGCTGCGCAAGATTCAGGTTCCGCGCCTTGGCCTCTTTCACGATAAACGGCCTCAGCGCGCGTTCGTCCAGGCCGGGCGAGCGCCACACCCAACCCTGCGCATCCGCATGGGCAAGGCATTTCAATTTGGCGATATGCGCGGGAATTTTCGACTGCCCCTTTTCCCAGGCGCTTTCCAGGCAGAGCACGGGCAGGCAGTGCTCCTTGGGCGCGGCCAGGGCGGCGGACACGCGCTTCCACACGGCCGCCGGCAGGGCTTCGGCCCGGCGCAGCACCAGAACGCGCCGCGCGGCAAAAAGCCCCGGCAGGGCAAGATGCTCCCAGAAGGCGGACGGCAATTCCTCGTCCCCCCAGTACACCTGCCTCTCCCAGGCATCTCCTCGCTCCCTGAGCAGCGCGGAAATCCGTTCTTTCAGAAGCGTTCCGTCCGGACAGATACAAAAGAAAAACATATGCCTCCGGCGAACAGGGGGGGAGTTTGAGGTATTTTCCCTTATCCTACGACGATATTGACCAGCTTGCCGGGCACGACGAGCACGCGGCGCACGGTTTTGCCCTCAAGCTGTTTGACGATGTTGGGTTCCGCCAGGGCGGCCCGTTCGATTTCCTGTTGCGGGGCGTCCGCCGGAATTTCGATTTTGCCGCGCAGCTTGCCGTTGACCTGGATGACGATGGTGAGCATGTCGCGGGCCAGGGCGTCTTCCCGCCATTCGGGCCAGGCTTCGTCGGACAGGGATTTTTTGTGGCCCAGGGCTTCCCACAGCTCTTCGCAGATGTGCGGGGCCACCGGGCAGAGCAGCGTAAGCACCGAGGCCGCGGCCGAAGAAAGCACCCGCCTGCCCCGCGGGCTTTGCGCGAGTTCGGCACGGGCGGCATACAACTCGTTGAGCAGTTCCATAACGGCGGCCACGGCGGTGTTGAACTGCCGGCGCTCGCCGATATCCTCGCCGCATTTTTTGACGGCGGCGTGCTCTTTCAGGCGCACGGCGCGGGCAAGTTCGGAGACGGCCGCATCCTCCGCGCTTGCGGAGCAGGCCGTGCAGGCGCTTAAACGGACGCTCTCCTCGGCAAAAAAACGCCAGACGCGGCCCAGAAAGCGGGAGGAGCCCTCGATGCCGGAATCCGACCAGTCGAAATCGCGTTCCGGCGGCGCGGCGAAAAGGCAGAACAGACGCACGGTGTCCGCGCCGTAGCGGGCGATCATTTCCGCCGGATCAACCACGTTGCCCTTGGATTTGGACATCTTGGCCCCGTCCTTCAGCACCATGCCCTGGGTGAGCAGGTTGGCGAAAGGCTCCTTGATCTCCTTGGGAATGAAGCCGCAGTCGCCCAGCGCGCGGGTGAAGAAGCGGGCGTAAAGCAGATGGAGAATGGCGTGCTCCACCCCGCCTATGTACTGATCCACGGGCATAAAGGTACGCAGGGTGGCGGCGTCGAAGGGCGCGTCCTCCTTGCGGGCGTCGGTGAAGCGGGCGAAATACCAGGAGGATTCGACAAAGGTATCCATGGTGTCCGTTTCGCGCCGGGCCGGCTTGCCGCAGACGGGGCATTCGCAGGCGTAAAACTCCGGGCTGTCAGGCAACGGCGAACGGCCGTCGTCGCGGGTCCGCACGTCGAGCGGCAACAGCACGGGCAGGCGTTCCTCCTTTTCCGGCACCACGCCGCAGCTTTCGCAATAGATCATGGGGATGGGCGCGCCCCAATAGCGTTGGCGGGAGATGTTCCAGTCCCGCAGGCGGTATTTGACCGTGCCCCGCCCCTTGCCGACGCGTTCCAGTTCGGCGGTTACGGCGGCGCGGCCTTCTTCGCCGGCCAGGCCGTCGAACGCCCCGGAACGTGCCATAACGCCGTCCTCGGTCATGGCTTCGGTCATGCTTGCGGAATCGAGAACGGCGCCTCGGGGTTCGACGACCACGCGCAGGGGCAGCCCGTACTTGGCGGCGAATTCAAAATCGCGCTGGTCGTGCGCGGGCACGCCCATGACCGCGCCGGTGCCGTATTCGGCCAGCACGAAGTTGGCCAGCCAGATGGGCACGCGGTCCCCGCTCAGGGGGTTGAGGCAATGGATGCCGGTAAAAACGCCCTTTTTCTCGAGCAGGTCGGACTGGCGCTCCAGCCTGTCCATGTTGCGCACTTCGTCGATGAAGGCGCGCACTTCGGCTTCCCGCTCCGTGCCCGCGATAAGGCGCTCCACCAGCGGGTGTTCCGGCGCGATGCTCAGAAAGGTCGCGCCGAACAGCGTGTCCTGCCTGGTGGTGAACACGGACACGGCCGCGTCTTCCCCAACAGGCTTTTCCAGGGGAAAGGAAATCTCCGCGCCCGTGGATTTGCCTATCCAGTTGCGCTGCATGGAAAGGACGCGTTCCGGCCAGCCCTGTTCCAGGGTATGCAGATCCTCCAGCAATTCCTCGGCGTAGTCTGTAATGCGCACGAACCACTGGGCGAGTTCCTTCTGCTCGACCATGCTGTCGCAGCGCCAGCATTGGCCTTCGATGACCTGCTCGTTGGCGAGCACGGTGTGGCAGGAGGGGCACCAGTTCTGCGGGGCCAGTTTGCGGTAGATCAGGCCTTTTTCGTAGAATTTCAGGAAGAAAAGCTGTTCCCAGCGGTAATATTCGGGCCGGCAGGTGGCCAGTTCCCGATCCCAGTCGTAGGAATAGCCCAGGCGCTTCAACTGCGCGCGCATGTTGGCGATGTTGGAATACGTCCAGCGGGCGGGGTGCACCTTGTTTTTGATCGCCGCGTTTTCCGCCGGCAGGCCGAAGGCGTCCCAGCCCATGGGGTGCAGCACGTTGAAGCCGCGCATGCGCAGCCAGCGGGCCAGCACGTCGCCTATGGAATAGTTGCGCACGTGGCCCATGTGGATGTTGCCCGAGGGATAGGGAAACATTTCGAGCAGATAGTATTTCGGCTTCGGGCTCTCGGCGTCGCAGGCGAAGCTTTTGCGCTCCGCCCAGCGTTGCTGATGCTTTTCTTCTATGGCCTGCGGATTGTAGCGGTCAATCTTCATGAAACATCCGTATCACGCCCGGCCCCGCGCCCGGCGTCCTGCGCATCCGTGCGCGCGGCAGCGGCGGCCGCGTCGAGAATGCCGTTGATGAAGGAGCGCGCGCCTTCGTCCCCGAAGCGGCGCGACAGCTCCAGCGCTTCGTTGATTGTCACCCTGGGGGGAATGTCTTCCCGAAAAAGCAGTTCAAACACGGCCAGGCGCAGCAGGGTCAGCTCCACCCTGCCGATGCGGTCGAGCCGCCAGTTGCGGGCGTGGCGGGCGATAACGCCGTCCAACTCCCCGCTGCGGCTCCACACTCCGAACACCAGATCCCAGGCAAAGCCGGAACCCGCCCCCTTGTCCGCCACAGGAACCGCCTGATCAAAGCGCTCCCGCAGATCCCGTTCGTTTTGCACGGGAGCAAAATCAAGCCCGTACAGGCACTGAAAGGCCAGTTCCCGCTCGTTGCGCCGTGAAGGAACCTTAGTCATTCAACGCTTCCAGCACGCGCACGGTTTCCAGCATGGCGGCGGCGGCTTCCGCGCCCTTGTTGCCCGCCTTGCTGCCCGAACGCTCGATGGTCTGCTCCAGGGTGTCGGTGGTCAGCAGGCCGAAGCCGATGGGCAGGCCGAATTCCAGGCCCACCTGGGCCAGGCCCTTGACCGATTCGTTGGCCACAAAGTCGAAATGCGGCGTGGAACCCCGCATCACCACGCCCAGAGCCACGATGCCGTCGCAGTTCTTTTTCGCGGCCACGCGTTTGCATATCAACGGCAGCTCAAAGGCGCCGGGCGCGCGCACCAGGCTGATGTCGTCCGCGTTGCAGCCGTGGCGGACAAGATAATCCACCGCGCCGCCGATCAGGCGATCGACGAAAAAGTCGTTGAAGCGCGAGGCCACGATGACCACGCGCAAGCCCCTCGCGTCCAGTTTTCCTTCAATGGTTTTCATGCCTGCTCCGTATGTTGTGTGGATTTTCGGGGGAGGGGGCTTTTGAAAAAGTCCCCTCCCCCGAGCCCCCACCCGCAAAACTTTTTATCGGCGTCAAAACGTTGTTCCCCGGCGAAAGTTTCTACGCTTCAGATGGTTCGGGAGTGAAATGCGGAGAATCCCTTCCCCGCAGCCGGGACAGTCTGTCGTACTCCCATAAAGGGTTTCCAAAGGGGCTCGCCCTTTTGGCCGCCGGAGGCGAAAATCCTTATCCGCGGCAGGGGAGATTCAGCAAATGCCCCAGCTTGTCTTTCTTGGCCTGGAGATAGCCGGCGTTCTGCTCGCAGGCTTCAAGCTCGATGGGCACGCGCTCCACGATTTCGAGGCCGTAGCCTTCCAGACCGATGATCTTGCGCGGATTGTTGGTGAGGATGCGCATTTTGCGCACTCCCAGATCCACGAGAATCTGCGCGCCCACGCCGTAGTCGCGCAAATCCGGGGCAAAGCCCAGGCGCTGGTTGGCTTCCACGGTATCCAGCCCCTGATCCTGAAGGGCGTAGGCCCGGATTTTGTTGGCCAGGCCGATGCCGCGCCCTTCCTGGCGCATGTAGAGCACGATGCCCCGGCCTTCGCGTTCGATCTGCGCCATGGCGGCGGCGAGCTGCCCGCCGCAGTCGCAGCGCAGGGAGCCGAGCACGTCGCCGGTGAGGCATTCGCTGTGCACGCGCACCAGTGCGGGCTTGTCGCCGTTCTTGATGTCGCCCTTGATCAGGGCCAGATGAGTGCGGGGATCGTGGCTGCCCTCGTAGGCGATGACGGTGAAATCGCCGAACCTGGTGGGCATGCGGGCCTCGGCCACGCGCCTGACCGAAACCTGCCCGGCCTGCATGCGGAAGCGGATGAGATCCTTGACCGCCGCGATCTTGAGCCCGTGTTCCTTCGCGAATTCCGTCAATTCGGGCAAACGGGCCATTTCGCCGTCGTCGCGCATGATTTCGCAGATCACCCCGGCGGGCTTGAGCCCGGCCATGCGGGCCAGATCCACGCTGCCTTCGGTCTGCCCGGCGCGGGTCAGCACGCCGTCGGCCTGGGCGCGCAGGGGAAAGATGTGGCCGGGAGTGACGAGATCTTCGGGCCGGGCGTTTTCGGCCACGGCGGCCAGGATGGTGCGGGCGCGATCCCCGGCGGAAATGCCGGTGGTGACGCCCTCGCGCGCCTCAATGGACACCGTGAAGTTGGTGCCGAACTTGGAACCGTTGCGCCGCGCCATAAGGGGCAGTTGCAGTTGATCCACGATTTCCGGCGCGAGCGCGAGGCAGATCAGCCCCCGCCCGTGTTTGGCCATGAAGTTGATCGTTTCCGGCGTGACGTGCTGCGCCGCGATGGTCAGATCGCCTTCGTTCTCCCTGTCCTCGTCATCCACGAGAATGATCATGCGGCCCTGCCGTATTTCTTCCAGGGCTTCGGGGATGCTGCATAAAACCGACATGTCGTTCCGCCTGTCTTTAGAGAATATTTGCTTGAAACAGCCGTCTTGCAGCCGTTTCGCGACGGGGATAAGCCCCGTGAAACCTTGTTCAGAAAAACCCGTGTTCGCGCAAAAAGGCCTCATCCAAACCGCTTTGCCGTTCAGAGGAAGAAGCGCGATGCGGCGCAAGCATGCGCCGCACGTATTTGCCGATGATATCCGTTTCCATGTTCACCCGCGCGCCCGGTCGCCAAAGGGCGATGGTCGTGGCACGGCGGGTTTCGGGGATGACGTTGGCCTCCAGAAAGTCCGTGCCGCAATTGTTCACCGTAAGGCTTACGCCGTCAAGGGCCACGGAACCCTTGGGAATGACCAGCTCCCCGAACTCCGCCGGAAAGCGCAGGCGCACGGCCAGGGATCGGCCGGCCTCCTCCATGCTTTCCACCACGGCCAGGCAGTCCACGTGCCCGCTCACCATATGGCCGCCCAGGCGCTGCCCCACGGCCAGGGCCCGCTCCAGATTGACCGGGGCTCCGCTTTGCAGAAGGCCCAGATTGGTGCGGGCGATGGTCTCGGCCGAGGCGTAGGCGGTAAAACTGTTGTTTTCCCCGTTCTCTACCGTCAGGCAGGCGCCGTTGACGGCGACGGACTCGCCCACGGTGATCGCGTCCAGCGCAAACAGGGCCTGAATGCCGAGCACGCGTTCCGCCCCGCTGCGCCGCAGGGCCGTCAGGCGGCCCATGCCCTGGATGATGCCGGTGAACATACAGATCTTCTCGCTTCGCGCAAAACGCGGTTTGCGCTCGCTCCGGCGGCTGTGCCGCCGGGTCGCCCTCGCGGGCGACCTGTCTTTTTCTATGATATATCGCCTCGCCGGAAAACGGCGTTTCCGGCTCGCTCCGGCGGCTGTGCCGCCGGGTCGCCCTCGCGGGCGACCTGTCCCTTTATTTTACGTATTTTCAGCGTTTCGGGCGTAAAATCAGGTGTATATCGCCGCCGCACAACGCGGTTTCGCACAGGCGCAAATCGAGCGTTTCGTCCATGCGCAGGGGGGCGCGCCCGGCAAAAAGCGGCGCGGCGGCCTCGTCTCCCAGAATGCGCGGGGCCAGGTGCAGATGAAATTCATCCGCCAGACCGCGCTCCAGCAGAAAAAGCCCCAGTCTGCCGCCGCCCTCGCAGAGCACATAGCGGCAGGCGTAATCCGTATACAATAGGCGCAGGGCTTCGCGCAGGTCAAGATTCGGCGCGCCGCCCTCCAGGGCGGGCAGGGCGGACAGCGCGTGCACGCGCACGCCGAGAGCGCGCAAAGCCTCCGCCCGCGAAGAGACGGCGACGTCTTGCGGGCAGAAGAACACGCTCTCCCCCGCTCTTTCGCGCAGGAGATGAAAATCGGCGTCCGGCGCGGGCAGACGGGAAGTGACGACGCAGGCCAGGGGTTGCCGGGAGCCCGCACCTTCACAACGGGCGGTGAGCCGGGGATTGTCCGCGTAAAAGGTGTTGCCGCCGATGAGCACCGCGCCGCCGGCCGCGCCCGCGCAGGCGCGCAGTTCCTGGACGGCGGCGCGCGAGGCCTCGGAGGAAATCCATTGCGAATGCCCCGCGCGGGTGGCAATGCGCCCGTCAAGCGTGGCTGCCAGTTTGAGGATCACATAGGGCCGCCTTTCCAGCCGCCAGGCGAGGAAATCCGCCGCCAGATCGCGGCAGGCCCGCTCCCGCACGCCGCTTTCCACCCGCACGCCCCGCGAACGAAGCACTTCGACCCCGCCGCCCGCTTCGGGGCTGGGATCGAGCAGGCCGATCACCACATGTCGTATGCCGGCGGTCAGAATCGCCTCGGTGCAGGGAGGGGTTCGGCCGTGGTGGCGGCAGGGCTCCAGCGTGACCACCAGCGTGCAGTCCGCCGGGTTGACGCCGCGCCGCGCCGCGTCGCGCAGACACTCCACCTCCGCGTGGGCTTGCCCGCAGGCGCGGTGAAAGCCCTGGGCCACAATCGCGCCGTCGCGCACCAGCACAGCGCCGACCATGGGATTGGGGCAGGCGCGCCGGGCGCTTTGCCGCGCCAGGGCCACGGCCGCATCCATGAAGGAGTCGAAGGGGGAAGTTTCCTCCGGGCAACTCACGCCTTTTTCTCCGGCGCGGCGAGTTTTTCGGCCGGAATGCCGGCCTCGGCCAGCATTTGGGTCGCCAGATTGTCGGGATAATCTTCGGCGTAAAAAATGCCCGTCACCCCGCAGTTGATCAAAATCTTGGTGCAGAGCACGCAGGGATGCGTGGTGCAATAGATGGTGGAGCCGGCAATAGGCGTGCCGTGCACGGCGGCCTGGATGACGACGTTCTGCTCCGCGTGCAGGCCCCGGCAGATCTCGTGACGCTGGCCGGAAGGGATGCCCAGTTGTTGGCGCAGGCAACCGATGTCCAGGCAGTGGGGCGTGCCGGCGGGCGCGCCGTTGTAGCCCGTGGCGAGGATGCGCTTGTCGCGGACCGCGATCGCCCCCACCCTGCGGCGCAGGCAGGTGGAGCGTTCCGCCACCATATAGGTGATGTTCATAAAATATTCGGGCCAGGGCATGCGGCTCACGGCGCGGCCTCCTGGAAAAGTGAAGTGAAAGGAAGCACTGATGAAATGGATCTTGGAAACGCTCAGTCATTTTGTTTGGCAAGAAAGGCAAGTTTTCTCGATGGAGGACGGGCTCTTCCGCCCTTCCCCCGGAGGGAAAACGCCGCCTGACGCAGTCCAAACGGAATAAATCGGCGTTTCCGAAAAGCTCTACCAGGCGTAAAGCGGATACTCCAGCGCGAAGCGCTCCACTTCTTTGCGTATTTGCGCGAGTTTGCTCTCGTTGCCGGCGTCGCTGAGCACGGCCGCGATCCAGTCGCCCACGCGGCGCATTTCGGCTTCCTTCATGCCCCGCGTGGTGAGGGCCGGGGTGCCGAGCCGCACGCCGGAGGTGACGAAGGGCGAACGCGTCTCAAACGGCACGGTGTTCTTGTTGACCGTGATGCCGGCCGCGTCCAGGGCTTTTTCGGCATCCTTGCCGGTGATGTCCCTGTTGCGCAGGTCGAGAAGCATGAGATGGTTGTCCGTGCCGCCGGAGATGAGGTCAAAGCCGGCGTCCTTCAGGCATTTGGCCAGTTCGGCGGCGTTTTTGATCACCCGGGTCTGATACTCTTTGAAGCGCGGGGAAAGCGCCTCGCCGAAGGCCACGGCCTTGGCCGCGATAATGTGCATGAGCGGCCCGCCCTGGATGCCGGGGAAGATCTGACTGTTCAGGGCCTTGCCCCAGTCCTCGCCGGAAAGGATCATGCCGCCGCGCGGGCCGCGCAGGGTTTTATGCGTGGTGGTGGTGGTGATGTGGGCGTGCGGCAGCGGCGAGGCGTGCAGGCCGGTGGCCACCAGCCCGGCGATGTGGGCCATGTCCACCAGGAGTTTCGCGCCCACCTCGTCGGCAACGGCGCGGAAGGCCGCGAAATCCAGAGCGCGCGGGTAGGCGCTGGCCCCGGCCACGATCACGGCCGGCTTGTGCTCGCGCGCCAGCCTGGCCACTTCGTCCATGTTGATGCGGCCGCTTTCCTTTTCCACGCCGTAAAAGACGTTTTTGAAAAGCCGGCCGGAAAAGTTCACCGGGCTGCCGTGCGTAAGGTGCCCGCCGTGGGAGAGATCCATGCCCAAAATGGTGTCGCCGGGTTGGGCGCAGGCGAAATAGGCAGCCATGTTGGCCTGGGAGCCGGAATGGGGCTGCACGTTGGCATAGGCGCAGTCAAAAAGCTTTTTGGCGCGTTCCAGGGCGAGGTCTTCGGCGATGTCCACGTATTCGCAGCCGCCGTAATAGCGCTTGCCGGGATAGCCTTCGGCGTACTTGTGGGTCAGCACCGACCCCTGCGCCTGGCGTACGGCGGGCGAGACGAAATTTTCCGAGGCGATCAGTTCCAGTCCGCCGGTCTGGCGCGCGCTCTCAAGCACGATGGCGCGCGATATTTCGGGATCCTGCAACAAAAGTTCCTGCATGACGCGGCTCCTTGATATGATCACATCTTCTCAAAACTCCCCTTGGATGATTTCGAGAAGCAGCTGTGCCGGAATTGTTTTCCGGCGTGGAAGGCGGAGAAGTCTTTTCAAATGCGCTGTTGTGTGACTTCTATTCCGCATAGGCCTTGAACAGAACGGAGGCGTTGGTGCCGCCGAACCCGAAGGAATTGCACAAGGCATAGGTACAGGCCCGCTTTACGGGGCCGTTGGGCAAATAGTTGAGGTCGCAGTCCGGATCCGGCGCGGTCAGGTTGATGGTGCCGGGCAGCACGCCTTCGCGCAGGGCCATGACCGTGAACACGCTCTCAATCCCTCCGGCCGCGCCGAGCAGATGCCCGGTCATGGACTTGGTGGCGGAAATGAGCAGATTCTTCGCGTGATCGCCGAACACGGTCTTCAAGGCGCGGGTTTCGCAGGCGTCGTTGAGCGGAGTGGAGGTGCCGTGCGCGTTGATGTGCTCCACCTGCTCGGGCCGCACGCCGGCGTCCTTCAGCGCGTGGCGCATGGCCTGGGACATGCCGGCCCCGGATTCCTCGGGCGCGGTGACGTGGTAGGCGTCGCAGGACGCGCCGAAGCCGGCCAGTTCGGCGTAAATTTTCGCCCCGCGCGCCTTGGCGGAATCCAGGCTTTCCAGCAGCAGAAAGCCCGCGCCCTCGCCGATGACGAAGCCGTCGCGGTTTTTATCGAAGGGGCGGGAAGCCAGAGTGGGCGCATCGTTGCGCGAGGAGCACAAAGCCTTCATGGACGCGAAGCCCGCCACGCCCAGAGGGGTGACGGAGGCTTCCACGCCGCCGGTAATCACCGCGTCGCAACGGCCGAGCACGATCTCGTTCCAGGCCGAGCTTACGGCATGCAGGGCCGAGGCGCAGGCCGTGGTGACCACGATGTTCGGCCCCTTGGCTCCGGTGAAGATGGCCACCTGCCCCGGCCCGATGTTGGAGATCATCATGGGCACCAGGAAGGGGGAAACCCTGGACGGGCCGGAGTTCACGAGCTTTTCGTGGTACGTTTCAATGGTGCGCAGCCCGCCCACGCCCACGCCGAGAATCACGCCCACGCGGTCGGGGTCGTGGTCCGCGACGGCATAGCCGGCGTCTTTCAGCAGCATGTCGGACGCGGCCACGGCGAACTGGGCGAAGCGATCCATGCGCTTGGCCTGTTTGTAGGGCATGTACCGCTCGGGATCGAAATTCTTCACTTCCCCGGCAATGCGCGAATCGTGCTGCGAGGCGTCAAAGAGCGTAATGCCCGCAATGCCGGATTCCCCGGCCAGCAGCCCGTTCCAGGTGCTTTGCAAATCGTTGCCCAGAGGGCTTAAGGCGGAAAGCCCGGTTATCACCACTCGCTTGCGGTTCATGTGTCTCCTCGTCGTATTGCGGGAGCGAAAATTATTCAACAATTTCCGCTCGAAATCGCTGCGTTCAAACGCGGTTTGCGCTTGCTCCGCCGCCGGCGGCGGCACCTGTCGCACATTTTTTTGTGCTCCGGGCAAGAAGCGCACAAAGGGGCTCCGGCCCCCCCGGCCATTGCGTCAACGCGGGCCGCGACGCGGCAGCCTGCGGAATCCGCTCACACTACGGCCGTTTTCGTTCTGCGGCCGAACAACGCCGGCCGGAGGCGAAAAAACCGCAGTGTGAACAGGATTCAGCCTTTCTTGCTCTCGATGTAGGCCAGGGCGTCCTTGACCTTCAACAGTTTTTGGGCGTCTTCGTCGGCGATTTCGATGTCGAACTCTTCTTCCATCGCCATGATCAGCTCGGTAAGATCCAGGGAGTCGGCTCCCAGATCTTCGACAAAAGAGGCGTCCGGACGCACGTCGTCGGCCGCGACGCCCAGTTGATCCACAATGATTTTTTTAACCTTTTCCTCAAGAGACATGCTTTTCTCCTCGTTTACGAACGTTCCTCAGTTTATGCGCCTCAAGCGCCGCCC
>JAVBNZ010000039.1:0-52957 GCA_031551145.1 Desulfovibrionaceae bacterium
GCCATGCGGACAAGCGCCGCAAGAAAGGCATCGTCCGGGTCGCGCTCCTGAAGCGCGCGCGCAAGCGGCAGCACATGCTCCCCGTATTCGGCGAGGGAAAGGAGAATGCCGTCGGGCCGGGCCAGTTCGACAGCCTCGCCCAGCAGGCCGAGGGCTTTTTTCCGGCCGTGCGCGGAGTCGTACAGATGTCGCGCGGCCACAGCCTCCTGCGCCTTGGCGTGGATGCGGGCGAAAAGGTTTTCATAGGGGCCGCAGGCGGCGGGCAGGCTTTTGGCAAGGGCCTCCAGGCGCGGCCAGTCTCCGGCCGCCAGAGCGGCCCTGCCGCACAGGGCCTGCACAAAACCATGTATCTGGGGAATGGCCGCCGTGGCCGGAACCTCGCCCTCGCGCACCCAGGCGGGCAGTTCCTCCATCCGTCCCAGGCAGAGCAGAAGAAAACTTTCGGCCAGTTCCAGGCAGGTGGCGAGATCCACGTTTCCCCTCTCCCGCACGCGGGCGCGCCGCGCGAGCAGAGGATCGAGAGCCCGGTCTTTCTCCCCTTGCGCAAGGCGAAGGCGGGCCAGGCAGAAATCCGCCGCCAGCAGGGTGGTGAGCTGCTCCCTGCTTTCCGCCCGCAGGGCGGCCGCGCGCAACACTCCTTCCACATCCGCGAATTCTCCCCGTTCCAGCAGATATTCGGCCCGGAAGAGAAATTCCGCGCCCAGGCTGCACCCGTCGGACAGGTCGTGGAAATAATGGAGGTTGCCTTCCACCAGTTCCACCATCTCCCGGTAGCTGCCCGGCTCGCGCAGGTACAGATAGGAGGCGTGCGGACAGGCGAAATTCCAGATCATGTGCCGGTGCGCGATGTGCGAGCGGCCGTGCAGCAGGCGGTGCGCCTCGGCGTGGATGTCGCGCATGGCCCAGAGGTCGTTGAAGGCCAAAAGATTGCGGATGAGCATGGCCTCGCCCGACAGGCGGCGGCGCAGGGCGTCCGGAATGTTTTCGTCGTCGGCGAAGCGCTGTTCCGCTTCCTCCAGAAGCGCCGCGGCCGAAAGATCGCCGGCTTCCGCCAGGCAGAAATAGAGGAAAGCCAGATATTCCAGGGGACGCTGAACTCGCAGAGACCAGGGAACGGCCGATACGGCGGGGATGATTTCCTGCGCGGAGAAAAACAGCAGCAGATTGCCGCCGGGCAGGGCGAAAAGTTCGAGCAGGCGCAGCAGATCCTCCTCCCGTCCGGCCCGCCGGAGCATGGCGGCGGCATTCGGCAGATCGCCGCGCGCGATCAGGCATTCCCCGGCCCGGCGATAGAGTTCCGGCTTGTCTATGCCTTCGTCCGCCTCCAGCCTGCGGGTGAGAAAGGAGCGGAAAAGATTGTGCGGCCGGAACGTTCCGCTGAACGGATCGAGACTCAAAAAAGCGTTTTTCTCGTGCAGGCGGATCAGGCGCTCCGCATCCGCCGGATCATCGCCGAGAGCGGCGGCCTCCTGCGGGTCGGCGCTCTCCAGCACGGACAGGCGCATGAGCAGACGCTGTTCCGCCGCGTCGTACCGGGGAAAAACCACCTGCTCCAGCAGGGCTTCGGCCCCGCGCGGGGCATCGTGCGGCGTTCCGTCACGTTTGTTTCCGGCCTCCGCCTTTCCCGCAGGCGCGCGGCCGGCCCCGCGGGCCGCATACTCCTGAACGCTGAGCCAGAGGGCGGCGGGCCAGCCTTCGCACGCCGTCCAGGCGGCTTTGGCCGCTTCGGCGTCGTGTATGCCGTGCAGGGCGAAATACGCCACGCTCTCCGCTTCGGAAAAAGCCGGCAGTTCCCGCCCGTAAATGCGGGCCAGACCCTTTACGCGCAGTTCCTCCAGAGGCAGGCGCGGCCGGGTGCGCGAGAGCAGAAAAAGGGAAAGGCCGGGGATGGACTCCCGCACCAGACGCTCGAGAAAGGCGTCGAATTCGGGAAAGTCCGCGAAATGCCAGTCGTCCAGTATAAGAATAAAAGAGGTGTGCGATAAGGCGCGGATGCGCTCCAGCGCGCGATCCGCGGAGGCGCTGTCCATCGGAAAGCCGAGTTTTTTCAACAGCAGGACCGGGGCCTTGCCCTCGCCTTCAAGCTGGGCGGCCAGCCGCCCGCAGAGATGATCCCACAAATAGCGGGGGCTGTCCGCTCCCTGGGGCACGGAAAGATAGGCCATGCGGGGCGCGGTGGTCAGCAGGGCATGCGCGATGGTGGTTTTGCCGTACCCGGTGGGAGCCGTGAGCACTGTCAGGGGATGGGACAACGCTTCCGACAGGACGGCGGTGACGTGCTCGCGCGGCAGAAAGTCGATGCGGGCTGAAGACATGGTTCTCCGGTTGCGGATGGGAAAACAACGTCGCTGCATTCGGATACGCACGGAGGCGGAAAAAACGTTCGCTCTTTTTTGTTCGAGCGTTCCTGTGCATTTATCCCAACGCCGGCGTTTTCACAAGGCGTGAAGCCGGGGCCGGCGCGCCGCAAAAGCGTGCCGTTCGAAGCCGGGGAGGCCGGGCCGGGTTTTTCAGCCCGCCGCAAGGCTGTCCAGCGTCATGATCAGCACGGCGGCGGCCATGCAGCCGTCCGCGAGCAGCAGGGCTTTGCGCGCGCCGCTTCGGCGCCGCGCGGGCATTTCGGATTCCTGGGCGGTTTGTTCCGCTCCCAACCAAAACCCTGCCGCCGTGAACAGCAGCATGCCGAGCAGCGCCACGAGCGCCCTGGCCGCCGGAGAGTGGAGGAGGGGAAAAACGGGCAGCAGCAGCACGGCCGCCGCATACGCGTGGAACCACAGGCGCAGCAGGCGGCGGTAGCGCGGTCCGGCGAACTGCGCCGGGGGCAGAGGCAGCCCGGCCGCGGCATAGGCCGGCGCATCCCTTTCCGCCCGCAGCCAGAAGTGCGGCACCTGCCACAACAGATACACCCCGTACAGCAGGGCGGATTCCGGCGCCGCAACATCCCCGCCGGCGCAGAGCAGGCCGAGCACGGGCGGCAGCGCGCCCGCCGCGGCCCCGACGAGCAGGGCAAGGCCGCTTATGCGCTTGAGAGGGGTATAGAGGCCGTTGTAGATGCCGGCCACGGCAAAGGCCGCGAGCGCCGCCGGGGGGCCGCCCGCCGCGTGCAGGCAGGCTTCGGCTCCCGCGAAGCAGAGCAGGCCGAGCGCGACGGCCCGGCGCACGCCGATCCGGCCGCAAGGCAGGGGGCGATGCGCGGTGCGGGGCAGCAGGGCGTCCACATCGCGTTCCTGCGCCTGATTCCAGATGGAACAGGCCCAGGCCAGCAGGATGGTTCCGGCGGCCGTCCAGGCCAAGCCGACTTCAAGGAACGGCCGTGCCTGCAGGTAGCCGAAAACGGCCGCCGCCGCGACCATGAGGGATACATTGCTCCGCACCAGCAGGCAAAAGTCGCGCACACTCACGGCCGTTCTTTTTCCCGAGCCGGGGAGTGGGAATGGTTGTGCCCCCCGTCGCCCCTGTTGTCTGTCAGGCTCTTCATATACTCGACCATGTCGTCAAGCTGTTCCTTGGTGAAGTCCGTATAGGGCGGCATGGTGTCGTCGTAACCCTCGGTGATCTTGAGTTCGGGCTTGACGATGGATTCGATGATATACGCCTCGTCCACCTTCACTTCCATGCGGCGTTTGCCCGTCAGCACCTTGACGCTGTGCCCGAACACGCCCTTGAACGTCGGTCCCACGCCGGCGCTGCCGTCCACGGAGTGGCAGGCGAAGCAGCCCTGGGCGTCCATGAGCTTTTGCCCGGCGTCCGGCCCGCTCTCTTCCTGCGCCATCCATTTTTCGTAGTCGTCCCGGTCCACGGCCCGGATCACGGCCAGCATGGCGGAATGCTTGTCGCCGCAATATTCCGCGCAAAAAACGTCGTAATCGCCCGCGCGTTTGGCCTCGAACCACGCATAGGTCTCCATTCCCGGCACCGTGTCCATCTTGATGCGGAAGGCGGGCGCGAAAAAGCTGTGGATCACGTCTTTCGTCGCCATGGTCAGCTTCACCGGCGTGTTGACCGGCACGACCAGCATGTTGCTGTGCTTGTTGTTGGGGTAGGTGAAGGTCCAGGACCACATGCGGGCCGTAACGCGCACGTCCAGCGCGCCTTTCGGCACGGTGCGCAGGGCCTGGTAGCCCACCCAGCCGTAATAGAAGAGCCCCATGATCAGCAGGCTGGGCACCAGCGTCCAGAGCACCTCCGCCGTGAGGTTGCCCCTGATGTCCGCGGCTTTGGGGTGGCGCTTGTGGTTGTAGCGCCAGAGAAACCAGCAGGCGCAGCCCGTGAGGATGAGCAGCACGGCAAAAGAAAAGCCGAAGAGGAGATAAAAGGCGAAATCCACCTGCTGCACGGGAGAAAGAGAGTCGCGGTACATGGGCGCTCACCTGTATGCCGTGTCGAAAAAGGTGAAGCCGATGGCTATGGCCAGAATCAGGCAGGCCGTGAACAGCATGACCCGTATCGTGACCGAGGCGTAGCGCAGGTGCATGAAGTAGAGGATGACCAGTCCCGCTTTCACCGTGGCTATGGTCAAGGCCGCCGCCACATGCAGAAAACCGAGGTTCACATACGCCGCGGATACGGTAAGCGCGGTCAGAACCATGAGGGCGATCCACACGATCAGATTGACGCGCAACGGCATGACATGCCGCCCGCCGTGCTCTTCAGCTGCGTTCGTCCGCGTTTCCACCTTCACACCACCAGGTAGAACAGAGGAAAAAGATAGATCCACACCAGATCGACCAGATGCCAGTACAAGACCACGTTTTCCAACACCACGGGGCGCTCGGGCGTCACGCGGTCCAGGCCTATGAGCAGGTAGACCCACAGCAGAGCCGAAGCCCCGAGGATGACATGGATGCCGTGCAGGCCGGTCATGACGTAATAGAGGTTGAAAAAGGCCGCTTCTCCGGGCGGCAGCTTCAGCAGTTCCGGGCCGTTCGGATACATGCCGTGATGTATCTTGGCGCTCCATTCAAAGTACTTGATGACCAGAAAGGTCAGCGCGCAGAGCACGGTGGCGACGATCAGCCCCTCGGCCCGTTTTTTCCGTCCGCTTTGCAGTTCGGCTACGGCCAGCGCCGCGAACAGGCTGCTGGTGATGAGCACCACGGTGTTGACTGTGCCGTGGATGCGGTCCAGGGCCGTGCCGGCCGCGTGGAAGGCTTCGGGGAAACGGCTGAAGTACACGGCGTAGAGCAGGAACAATCCGCCGAACAGCAGCAGTTCCGTGAACAGGAAAAGCCACATGCCGAGGCGGGCGTTTTCCTCCTCCCCGGCGGCGGGAACATGAAGCGCGGAGGCGGGCGTTTGCTCAGCCATCGGCTTCTATTCCCTCGTAGTCGTAAGGGCCCCGCGTGACAACGGGCGCCACGGGAAAATTATGGTGCGGCGGCGGGGAGGGAATGGTCCACTCCAGCGTCGCCGCGCCCCAGGGGTTGGCCCCGACGCGCGCGCCCCGGCGCATGCCGGTCCAGAGGTTCCAGAACATGAGGAGCATGGCGGCGGCGAGAATCCAGGAGCCCACGGTGGAAATGATCTGCAGTCCCTCATACTTGGGCAGATAACTGTGGTAGCGGCGGGGCATGCCCTCCAGCCCGGCGATGAACATGGGAAAGTACAGCAGGTTGAAGCCGATGAACGCCGTTACACAGGCAAACTTGGCCCGGCCCTTATGATACATGCGGCCGTACACCTTGGGCAGCCAGTAATGCATGGCCGCGAAAAACGCGAAACCCAGTCCGCCGAAAATCACATAGTGGAAATGGGCCACCACAAAATAGGTGTCGTGCACGTGCACGTCCGTGCCGGCCGAGCCCAGCACAAGCCCCGTAAGGCCTCCCACGGAAAAGAGAAACAAAAAGGCCAGCGCGTACCACAGCGGCGGCTCGGGATGGATGGAGCCCTTGTGCAGCGTCGCCACCCAGTTGAAAACCTTGATGGCCGAGGGAATGGCCACCACGAAGCTCAGAAAGGAAAAGACGAGCACGGCGGTGTCGCTCATGCCGCTGACGAACATGTGGTGCGCCCAGACCAGCGAGCCCGCGAAAGCGATGGCCAGGCTGGAGAAGGCGATCATCTTGTAGCCGAAAATCGGCTTGCGGGCGAAGGTGGGCAGCACTTCGGAAATAACGCCCATGGCCGGGAGTATCATCACGTACACGGCCGGGTGCGAGTAAATCCAGAACAGATGCTGATACAGAATGGGGTCCCCGCCCCGCGAGGGGTCGAAAAGCCCGACCCCGAGCACGCGATCCGCCATGACCAGCAGCAGGGTTATGGCCAGCACGGGCGTGGCCAGCACCTGGATCCAGCCCGTGGCGTAGAGGGACCAGCAAAAGAGCGGCATGCGCGTCCAGGTCATGCCCGGCGCGCGCAGCCGGTGCAGCGTGGTGATGAAATTGAGCCCCGTGAGTATGGAGGAAAAGCCCAGAATGAACACCGCGAAGACCGCAAGGGTCACGTTGGTGGTGGTGACCTCGCTGAAGGGCACGTAAAAGGTCCAGCCCGTATCCGGCGGGCCCGATCCGGTGAAGATGGCGATGCAGGCCAGTACCGCGCCGCTCATGTACAGCCACCAGGAAAAGTTGTTCAGGCGCGGAAAGGCGACATCTTCCGCCCCGATCTGTATGGGCAGGAACAGGTTGCCGAAGGTGGCCGGAAGGCTGGGGATGACCACCAGGAAAATCATGATCACGCCGTGCACGGTGAAAAGCGCGTTGTAGGCCCGGTCGCTGAACATGTGCCTGGTCGGGCTGAGCAGCTCGAGGCGGATGAGAAAGCCGAGCGTGAGCCCGATCAGGAACATGGTTACGATGGCGCCCAGGTAGAGCATGCCTATGCGTTTGTGATCGGTGGAGAAGATCCAGGCGAAGATCCGTGAGCTCAGGCCCCGCTTTCCGCCGGGCGCGGGCTCGAGAAAACTTGTTCCGGCGCTCATGGCGTGCCTGTTCCTCCATCGGTCGGGGCCGCCGGTCCGGTTTTGCGCCTGCCTCCCCGCAGCAGCACAAAGAGGAACACGGCCGCGCCGAAAAGAATGATGCCGCCGGCAAGGCGCATGAAGTCGAACACATAGCGCCTGCTGCCTTCGTCGTAGGTAAAGCAGTAGACCAGCATGCGCTTGAGCGACAGGCTCACGTTGCCCTGCGCGGCTTCGTTGAGCGACATGGTGAGGTCGAAGGGCATGAAGCTCTGTCCGTACAGGTAGCGGCTGATCTTGCCGCCGGGCGCGGTGACGGCCAGCATGGTGGGATGGATGAAATCCCTGCCGCCGATGCGGCGGTAGCGGAAACCTATCGCGTCCATGAAACGGGCCGTGGAATCCGGGCCGCCGCTCAAAAACACCCAGGCGTCGGAAGGGTAGGCGAAATCCATGGCGGCCATGAAGTCGTTTTTGCGCCGGGCGGCGAGTTCCGGCCCGTCCGTGTCGTCAAAACTCACCGCCGCGACGCGGTAGTCCTTGCCCGGCGTCAGGCCCACCTGGGGGAGGATGCGGGCCAGCGCGCTCAGGAGCAGATGGCAGGTTCCGGGGCAGGAATAGTACACCGGCGCGATGATCACGGGCACGTCCATAAAATCGCGGATGTCGACCTCTTTGCCGTTCTCGTCCCGGAACAGAATGCCGCGCGGGATGACCAAACCGCCTTTTTCGTCCACCCGGGCGTATCTGGCCTGTTCTTCGGGGCTGAGTTCGCTCGCGGCGAGTTGCTTGCGCACCGTTGCGCCGCTGCCGCCGGGCACGGCAAGGCGCGGGTTTTGCCGTTGCTCGGGAGTCAGGCCGGGAACCTGATCGGCAAGCGTGCCGGCATCCCCCGCGCCCGCCCCGGAAGAAGCGAACGCGGGGAGATGCGGCGCGGCCGTCAGACCGGCGCAGAGCAGCAGAAACAGGAGCGCCGCGCGCATCAGAGCTTTGCCATGTAGTCGGCGAGCGCCTGCAGATCTTCCGGTGTCAGGGTTTTGAGCGTATTGGCCATCATGTTTTTCTGCGCGCCGCCGTACGAGCCGTCGAGGTAGCCCTTCATCTTCTTCAGCAGTGCATCGGATTTTTGCCCCTTGACCGGATGGGGGGCCTTGGCACCGTCCGCGCCGTGACAGGGAGAGCAGCGCTTGTACAGGACGGCTCCGTCGGCGGACAGGCCGGAAGAGGCGGATGCGAACACCAGCGCCGAACAGAGGGAAAGAACGACAAAAAGCGGTTTCATGGCATATCTCCGGCTGGGGGTATGGAAGTCCTCTCAAAATCATTAATGCTGACATGACGTTGACAGAAATCTTTATAGCTTGGACGATGTAGGGTAAGCGAGCTTATTTCCCTTTGTCAATGCGGACCATGGAGCGGCGGGATATGTATTTGCAATGCAATGTGCCTGCGCATATGAATGTGTTTCCGGCGGGTGGGCCCGGGGAGCGGATTCCCGTCGCGATACGGGACGGCGCCGTGATTTCTTTCATGTTGTGTTTGCAGGCGGCCGGCAGTATGGTAACCATGCGTATGCCCCTCTGACTGCAAAGGTTTATCGTACGCGCGACGGATACCGCCGAAGACCCGTACATCCCGACCGCCGCAATTTTTGAGATATCCCGCAAAGCCGCCGGCATCGGGGCATCGCCTTCAGCGACGCCGCGGCAACGGAAACGCGGGGAGAGGCCCGGCTGATGAATATGCCCTTTATCATTGCGCTATCCTTGATGTTGACCGCCCAATGCTATCTGGTCATCGGGCTGTCCACTCTGAAGGCGGATACGGCAAATCCCATGCGCCGGGCATATATGGGCACAACGGGAGCTCTCGCCGCATGGAGCGGTTTTTACGGCCTGATGACCATTACTGCGGATCCGGGCGCGGCAGGAATATTTTGGGTCGGCGGCTTTTTGGGCACATGCCTGTTCTTTCCGGCCTGGACGCACTTTTTGCTGCACCTGTCCGGCTGGAGCATGCGCCGACGGAATTTTCTGCTGGGCCTGCTCTATGCGTCCTGCACCGCGTTGGGCATCGCGTGCGTTTTCTGGGGAGATGTGCGTTTTATCAGCACGCCGTTCGGCACGCAATTCACGTACAGCGGCGCTCTGTTCAAGATTATCTTCATATTTTTCGCGGCGGTGCCGATTCTGTTTTTCTGGTTTCTGCAATGGCGCTGGTATCTGTCCGTGCGCTTGAAGCGGCAACGGAAACAGGCGCGTATTTTTTTTCTCACCACGCTTATCGTCACACCGCCCGTGGTGTGGACCGATTTTGTCGTGCCCGGTTTTCTCAACAGCCACACCGTGCCGCTGGGCGTCATATTCATCGTTGTTGTTTCACTGCTGTTCTACCGCACGGTGCGCGTATACAGCGGCCTGAACGTGACCGTTGAAAACGCCGCGAACGCCATATTCAAGTCCGTTACCCTGCCGGTGCTGCTGCTGGATCATGAAAACAGGGTCATCAAGGCCAACGAGGGGGCCGCGGCATTTTGGGACGAGGCGCGCGGCCGTCCGGAGGGCGCGAACATGGCCGAACTGTTTACGGTGGACGGTGAAGCCCCTCTGCGGGATTTTTTCAACGACAGCCTGGACGGCCGTTTCGTGCGGGTAGCCGCACGGTCGGGCTCCAGAGTTTGCGACATGCTGCTCACCGTCACGCGCGATGAAGACGGCGACGTGCTGAACAAGGTCGTTGTGCTGCATGATGTTACCGATATCCAGAACGCCCTGCAGCAGGCGAAGGAGGGCAGCAGGGCGAAAAGCGAATTTCTTTCCCGTATGAGCCACGAACTGCGCACGCCGCTGAACGCCGTTGTCGGCATGGCGCAAATTGCCAAAAATTCCCTGGAATCCGCGGACCGCAATGAAAAAACCTTGAGCGCCGTAGACAATATCATCAAGGCGTCCGACCACCTGCTGGCCATTATCAACGACGTGCTCGACATGTCCAAAATCGAAGCGGGCAAATTTGAAATCGCCTGCGCGCCTTTCGATTTTATCGCCGCGCTGAGCGAAACGGCGAGCATGATATCCCAGAGGTGCGCGGACAAGGGCGTTTTTTTCACGCACAACATCAATGAATCGCATCCTCCCCGAGTGTGCGGGGACAAGCTGCGGCTCAATCAGGTGCTCATCAATATCCTGGGGAACTCGGTAAAGTTCACGGCCGGCGGCGGCAGCGTGGCCATGAAGCTGGAAACCCGGCAGGTGGGCGGAACCGTGTATGCCGAATTCGAACTTTCCGATACCGGCATAGGCATGTCCGAAGCGTTCATGTCCCGCATCTTTACTCCTTTTGAACAGGCCGACGCCGCGATTTCCGGCCGTTTCGGCGGCACGGGGCTCGGCCTTGCCCTCAGCCGAAACCTCGTCACCATGATGGGCGGGAGCATCGAAGTGGAGAGCGCGGAGGGGAAGGGTTCCACCTTCCGCATCACGCTTCCCTTCACTGTTGCTGAATCGCGGGAGCAGGAGGCGCGCGTGGAGACCGGCGCGATCTGCGACATGGATTTTTCAGGCAAACGCATGCTGCTTGTTGAGGATGTTGAAGTCAACCGCCTTATTTTCAAAGAACTGGTCGGCGCGACGGGTGTCGTCATAGAAGAGGCGGAAGACGGCCGGCAGGCGCTGGAAAAGTACAGCGCCTCCCCGGCGCTGTATTATGATCTGGTTCTGATGGATATCCAGATGCCGCATATGAACGGCTATGAAGCGACGCAAAGCATACGGGCGCTCGACCGTCCCGATGCGAAGACCGTCCCTATTATCGCCATGACCGCCAACGCCTATCACGAGGACGTCTGCAACGCGTTGCAGGCGGGGATGAACGGCCACCTGGCCAAGCCGATCAATCTGGAAATCGTGCTGCGAACGCTGGCCTCCTACCTGGCGTGAGCGGCGGTTTCCCCAAGCAGCTTTTGCCGAATCGCCTCAAAGTCGCCGGTGGGTTCGTCGCAGCGTTGGTTTCGACAAAGGTAATACATTACACCATGTTGTGGGATGGGGTAGACAGCCGTATGGGGGGCAAGGCGCGCGAGCGCTTCCCGGTTTTCGGCCGTTTTGGCCAGTATGGCCGTCTGCGGGTGGGCAAAGGCCCCGAGCTTGAGCGCAAGCGGCGCTTTTTCCTCTTCATCCGCCAAAACGCAGACCAGTTCCTGGGAGGGATAGACCACCTGCAGCAGCGCCGTCAGCGCGAAAGTGACGGAAGTGGGCCGGCTGAACCATGCGCCGAAGGCGGCAAGTTGCCGTTCGGCGGCCGTCCGCCGTTTTTCGTCGCCCGTCAGGGCGGCGAGGCGCGCCAGGCACCAGGCGGCCGCGGAATTTCCGGAAGGCATGGCGCCGTCGTAATACTCCTCGGGCCGGAAAAGCAGTTGCTCCCCGCCTCTGGGTGAGAGATACAACCCACCGGAAGGACTTGCGAATTCTTCACACGTTCTGTCCATAAGCGCGCAGGCCTGTTCCAGATAGGCCGTCTGCAGCGTGCTTTCGTACAGCTCCAGGCAGGCCAGGGCCAAAAAGGCGTAATCGTCCAGCAGGCCTTGCCCCTGCGAGCGGCCGTTCCGGAAGGCGGTGCGCAAACTCCCGTCCTTGGCGGTAAGCCGGCGAGCGATGAAGGCGTGCGCTTTCTCGGCCGCGCGCAGGTGGGCCGACTCCCCGAAGATCCGGTATGCCTTGGCGTAGGCGGCGATCATCAGAGCGTTCCAGGAGGTCAGCGCCTTGTCGTCCCTGTGCAGGGGATATCGCCCCAGGCGATAGGCGGCGAGCGTATCAAGCATGGCCTGCATATCGGCATCCGGCAGGGCGGCTTCCCGCCCGATCAGGTTGGGAATGCTTTTCCCTTCAAAGTTGCCCGCCCGGGTAACGCCGTAGCGTTCACAAAAGGCGAGTCCGCCCTGTTCTCCCAACACCCGGACGATTTCGTCCGGCGTGAAGGTGTAATATTTTCCCTCTTCGCCTTCGCTGTCCGCATCCTGGGCGGAATACAGGCCGCCCTCGGGATCGGTCATTTCCCGCCCGACATAGGCGAGGATTTTTTCCGCAATTCCCCGGTACAGGGCATTGCCGGTGATCTGGAAGGCTTCGGTATACGTCATGGCCAAAAGGGCGTTGTCGTAGAGCATTTTCTCAAAATGCGGCACAAGCCATTTTTCGTCGGTGGAATAACGGGAAAAGCCGCCGCCGACATGGTCGAAAATGCCGCCCTGATACATGGCCTTCAGGGTGTGCTCCGCCATGGCCAAAGGCCGGCGGCCCACATTCAGCAGGTGCCGGCGCAGCAAAAACAGCAGATTGTGGGGTGTGGGAAATTTGGGCGCGTTGCCGAAGCCCCCCCAACGGGCGTCATGGTTCCGTTCCAGTTCGCTCGCGGCCTTTTCCGCCGCCGTCCGGTTCAGGGTGTGGGCTTGTGCCGCGCCTTCCCGCGAAAAAAGCGCCGCAATCCGTTCCGCCGAGTCCGGCAGGTTCCCTTCGCCCGTTTTCCAGGCGCTCGCGATCATGCCCAGCAGTGCCGGCAGTCCGGGGCGGCCGTGGCGGCTCTCCTTGGGAAAATAGGTTCCCGCGAAAAAAGGCTTTTGATCGGGCGTCAAAAATACGGTCAGCGGCCAACCTCCGCTTCCGGTCAAAGCCTGGCACACCGTCATGTACACCGCGTCTATGTCCGGCCTCTCTTCCCGATCGACCTTGATGCAGACGAAATGTTCGTTCAGCAGGGCGGCGACTTCGGCGTCCTCAAAGGATTCTTTCTCCATCACGTGGCACCAGTGGCAGGTGCTGTAGCCGATGGAAAGAAACACGGGCTTGTTGCCGGCCCGCGCTTCGGCGAAGGCCTCCTCTCCCCAGGGAAACCAGTCCACCGGGTTATGGGCGTGTTGCAGCAGGTAGGGTGATATTTCATGAATCAGGCGATTCGGCGTGTTCATGGCGCATCCTCTCGCGTGTTTCAATCCGCGGCGGCGGATTTTTTTTATATACATCTTTTTATGCGGGATGTCCCGGCTGAGGGCGCGGCATTCGCCCGTGTTGCCCCCGCGCTTGACCCGTACCCCGATCATGCGCATTCTTTGAAGAGGATATTTCAGTACAACGTGAACGTGAGCAGAGGACGACATGGCCGGAGGCTGGACGGGCGACGGCGCGGTAAACGCCCAGATCGCGGATTCGATTGCCGATGAGGTTTCCAGGGCGCGCAGCCGCCTGCCCAAGGGGGAGAGCGCGGCGTTCTGCGAAAAATGCGGCGAAGCCGTGCCCGAGGCCAGACGCAAAGCCCTGCCGGGCGTGCGCCTTTGCCTTGCCTGCCAAACGGAAGAGGATGCGCGGGAGCGCGTCGAATTCAGTTCCTACAACCGCAAGGCCGGCAAGGACAGTCAGTTGCGTTGAACGCGGAACGCCCCGTTACGTCGGCGTGTGGGGAATCCATTTGCGCAGGGTGGTGTAGAGGGCCTCCGGATCGATGGGTTTGGTGATGTGGTCGTTCATGCCGGCCGCCAGACTCAATTCCCTGTCGCCGGACATGGCGTGCGCGGTCATGGCCACGATGGGCAGATCCCTGAAACGCGGGTCGGAGCGTATGCGTTTGGTCGCCGTCAGGCCGTCCATTACCGGCATCTGGATATCCATGAGCACGAGGGCATAGGGATTTTTTTCCAGCAGATCCAAAGCCTCCTGCCCCGTGGCGGCCACATCCGCCGCGTAGCCCTTGATTTGCAGCAGTTCCAGCGCGATTATCCGGTTGATTTCGTTGTCTTCGGCCAGCAGCAGGCGTATTCCGGCCGCGCATTCCTCGCTGTTTTCGGCCGAGGGAGCGTTGCAGAGAAGGTCCGGGCGATGGTCTTCGGCCGGGGCGAAGCGCGCGGTGAAGTGAAAGGTTGTGCCTTTTCCCGGCGCGCTTTCGCACCAGATTTCGCCGTGCATAAGCTCCACAAGGCGTTTGCAGATGGCCAGCCCCAGGCCCGTGCCCCCGTATTTGCGGGTGGTGGAGGTATCCGCCTGGGTAAAGGGCGTGAACAGGCCGTCCACCTGTTCCCGCGTCATGCCTATGCCGCTGTCCGTGACGGAAAAGAGCAGGGTGCGGGAATCCGCAAGCCGGGATTGTTCCGTGATCGCGATGGATATGTCGCCCTGTTGGGTGAATTTGACGGCGTTGTTCGCCAGGTTGAGGATGATCTGCTTGAGCCGCACCGGATCGCCGAGCAGTCGGGCGGGCACGGCGGGATCGATGAGCGTGCGGAAATCCAGCTTTTTCTCCGCAACCTGGCCGGCCACTATGTCCGCCACGCCCTGAACGACATCCGCCGGCGAGAAATCGATCTTTTCCATTTCCAGCCTGCCGGCCTCTATTTTGGAAAAGTCGAGAATATCGTTGATAACGCGCAACAGCAGCGCGGCGGACTGTTCGGTTTTGGACAGATAGTCGCGCTGTTTGGGCGTGAGATCCGTGCGGAACAGGAGATGGGTCATGCCCAGGATGGCATTCATGGGCGTGCGGATTTCATGGCTCATGTTGGCCAGGAATTCGCTTTTGGCTTTGGCGCTCTGTTCGGCCGCATCCCTGGCCTGGCGCAGTTTTTCCTCGGCTTCGCGCATTTCCGCGAGCATGGCTTTCAGTTCGCGCAAATCGCGGGTATAGCCGGCCACAATGTAGCCGTCGCGGTGTTTGACGCGCACCAGGGTTATTTCGGCCGGCACGGGTTCGCCGCTCAGCTTCTGATGCATCCATTCGAAGCGGCAATAGCCCGCGTCGAAGGCGGTGCGTATTTTTTCCAGGGCGGATTCGGAGGACAATCTTCCGTCGGGCTGGTATTCGGGCGAAAGTTCGGCAAAGCGATCCAGGTATTCCTGCTTGCTCGCCAGGTCGAACAGTCTGGCGGCTTCCTCGTTGCAGTCGATGTTGTTGTAGTCCTTGTCCCAGAAGTTGCAGCACATGGGCATGGCGTCGAGCATGATCTGGGTGCGCTCGTCCGCTTCGCGCGTTTCCGCGAGCATGGCCTTGAGTTCGCGCAAATCGCGGGTATAGCCGGCCACAATGTAGCCGTCGCGGTGTTTGACACGCACCAGGGTTATTTCGGCCGGCACGGGTTCGCCGTTCAGCTTCTGATGCATCCACTCGAAGCGGCAATAGCCCGTGTCGAAGGCGGTGCGTATTTTTTCCAGGGCGGATTCGGAGGACAATCTTCCGTCGGGCTGGTACTCCGGCGAAAGTTCGGCAAAGCGTTCCAGATATTCCCGTTTGCCTGAAAGTTCAAAAAGCCTGGCGGCTTCCTCGTTGCAGTCGACGTTGTTATAATTCTGATCCCAGAAGTTGCAGCACATGGGCAGGGCGTCGAGCATGATCTGGGTACGCTCGTGCGCCTTGCGTGTTTCTTCCAGGGCCTGATCATGCGCCTTGCGGGCGCTTACGTCCTGCACCCCGCCGGTGATGCGCAGCGCGTCGCCCGCGCGTTGCGCCCCGGCAAAAATATGCGCCCAGGACCAGCGTTGGTTGCGTGCGTTCCACACCCGGTGTTCCGACATGCAGGAGGCGCCGTCCGCCAGAGAGGCGGAAAGCTCCAGCCTGACACGGGCCGCGTCGTCGGGATGGCAGATGGAGTCGATGTAGCGTTCCCAGTCGATGCGCAGGGTTTCTTCGGGAAGGCCCAGCAGGGAAGCGAGGCAGGAAGCGCCGTTGACGGTGAGGATGTTCGTGCCGAAGTCCAGACTCCAGACGCCTATTTTTCCTTCATCAAGCAGCAGCGCAACAGCTTGGGCGCGTTCGTCTTTGTCCATGTAGCCTGAACTCCGGGTATAACTTGGATCTACTACGTCTATCGCGCGCGGCGGCGGCCGTCAAACAGGTATCCGCGTACATCCCGGCGGCGCACGCGTATACGCCGGGGGGGGCGCGGCAGTCTCCGCGCCGCGTTTCAGCCGCCCAGCTTCCGCAGTTCGACGAGCACTTCTTCGGCATGCCCGTCCGTCTTCGCCTTCGGCCAGACCGCGCGGATCACGCCCCGCGCATCGACGAGGAAGGTGGAGCGCACAATGCCCATATATTCCCGGCCGGCCATTTTTTTCTTTTGCCATACGCCGAGCGCCTCAAGCAGAACATGCTCCGGATCGCTCAGCAGAGCGAAGGGCAGAGACTGCTTGGCCGTGAAATTCAGGTGGCTTTTGACCGAGTCGGCGCTTACGCCGAGCACGGCCGCGCCTTCCCGTGCAAAAGCGTCATGGAGAGCGGCGAACTGCCGCGCCTCGAGGGCTCAACCGCTCGTGTTGTCCTTGGGGTAGCAGAAAACGACAAGCCGCTGCCCGGCGAATTCGGCGGGCGCGCGCATATTGCCGTATTGATCGGGCAGGGAAAAATCGGGCAGGGGAGTGCCTGGCTGCAGCATGGGAAGTCCTCGGGTTTTGGTACGATACGACATAAGCATTATATCATAAAATGTACATCCGAAAATGCGCGGCGGAACGAAAGGCGCCGCTTGAGGCGGCGGGCCTGTTCCGTTACCATCGCCTGATGAAAAAACTGCTCGATTTGCCCGCGTCGGCCCGCCCCGGCAGGGAGGAATTTTTTGAAATCCTGGTCGGCGGCGCGTCCGGCCTGAGGGTGGAGCGCATTATCTCGCAGGGGCAAACCACGCCGGAAGGCTTGTGGTACAATCAGGAACAGGACGAATGGGTGCTCGTGCTCGAAGGCGAAGCCCGGCTTGAATATGAAAACGGCGCAAAGATCGCGCTCGGTCGGGGCGATTCCCTCTTTTTGCCCCGGCATGTGAAACACCGCGTGGCATACACAAGCGCGCCCTGCATCTGGGTGGCGATTCACGGGGATTTGCGGAGGGAGTATTGATATGGACGGGCGGACGGCTTGACGCGGGCCGGGTTCGTGCGCATGGTCTGAAATATATGCCGGACGTTCAACGGGCGCGTCCGCGGCGCGGGGCATACGATGATGATGAAAAAACTGCAATGGGCGCTGGCTTTCCTGCTGGGTGTTCCCCTGCTGTTGCTCTGCGTTGCGATAAACAGGAATCTGGCGGAGCTTGCGGCATTTTTCCTGCCGGGCAGCGCGCTGTGGGCGCACCTCGGTCTGGCCTGCGTGGAATTGATCGCCTGCCTGTGGCTGTGGCGGAGCTTTTTCGGCGGCCGGCGGCATCTGCATTTCGATCCCGACGCGGAGCCGGAAGAACGCCGGCAACAGTTGCGCGAATTTTCCTCCCGCCTGCGGGGCAATCCCCACCTGCGCGAAGCGGCCGCCTCCTTCACCGGAGCCCGCGCCTCTTTTGCCGACCCCGATTTTCAGCGGCACTGCCTGGCGATGTTGCGCGCCTGCGCGGACGAGGAAACCCGCCGCACGGCGGAGCGCGTTTTCCTGGCCACGGCCCTGTCCCAGAACGGCCGCCTCGACGCGCTGATCGTCTTTGTGAGCCTGTGCCGGCTGATTTGGCGCATTGCGCACATTTATGACCAGCGGCCTCATCCGGGGGATATCGCGGAGCTTTACGGCAGCGTGGCGACTTCGGCCTTTCTGGCCCTTTCGCTGGAGGAACTCGACATCGCCACCGAGGTCGGCGTGGGTTTCGGCGAGGCTTTCCACGCCGCGGCCCCGGCCACCGTCACCGCCGGCCTGCCCTTTGTGGGCGCGGCCCTGCAAAAATTCACCTCTTCGGCCATCGACGGCGCGGCCAACTGCTACTTGGCCCTGCGCACCGGCATCATCGCCCGCAACGCCTATGCCTACGCCTTTGAGGAAGGCGAGCGGCCCGGCCGGGCCGCCGTGTTCAGGGAGGCCGGGGCCGTGCTGCTGGAAATGTCCGCCCGTCTGCTGGAGCAGATGGGGGCGGGCCTCAAGGGCGTGATCAAAGGCATGACCAGGGCGGCCGGGGAAAAGACGGCCGACGCCGGTCGCAATCTGGCGGGCGGCGCGCTGCGCGCCGGCGCGGAACTGGCCGGCGGCGCGGGCAGACTGATTACGGAAACCGCGCATGTTGTGGCGGCCGGAGGCGAAAGCCTGGGCCGGGCCGGCAAGAATGCGGGTTCCGCCCTGGGTTCGGCCGCCGCCGGCACGGGGCGCGCCGTGGGCAAGGTGGGCGCGGAACTGGGGCGCGGCCTGACCCTGCCCTTTCTGCGCCGGGAAAAGAAGCTGAAACAGCGATGAGCGCGGAGCGGCTCAATCCCGCACAGCGCGAAGCCGTGCGGGCCACCGAAGGTCCGGTGAGGGTCATCGCCGGGCCGGGCACGGGCAAGACGCGCACGCTCACGCAGCGGTATTGTTATCTGGTTTCGGTTCTGGGCATCGCGCCCAAAAACATTCTCTGCGCCACCTTCACCAACCGGGCGGCCGAGGAGATGAAGCGCCGCGTGCGCGCCGAATCGGGCGACCTGGAGGCGGGGCACATCGGCACCTTTCACGCCTTTTGCGCGCGCTTTCTCAAGGATACGATCCACCTTCTGCACTGGCCCAAAAATTTCATCATTCTCGATACCGAGGATCAGAAGCAGCTGTTGCTGAAGATTTTCGACGAAATGGGCCTGACCCTGCGCGACATGACCGTGCGCCGCGCCCTGGACGAGATTCTGGAGGCCAAAAAGCTGCACGCGGCTTCGTATATCGACGACATCCTCCTGCTGGACAACGAGCGGCTCAAAGATCGTTTCACCTCGGCCGGCGACCGGGACGAGGAAATTTTTCTGCGCTATCTGTATGAGCAGAAAAAATGTTTCGGCTGCGATTTCAACGATCTCATCAATTTTGCCTGCCATATTTTGGAAAAATTCGACGACGTGAGGCGTACGTGGCAGGAGCGCATGCAGTACGTGATGATCGACGAGTTTCAGGACGTCAGCGCCCGGCAGTACACGATCGGCCGGCTGCTCTCCGGCCTGCACGGCAACCTTTTCATCGTGGGCGACCCGGATCAGACCATCTATTCCTGGCGGGGCTCCCACTCCCGGCTTTTTCTCGATTTCGACAAACGCCATCCCGGCACGAAAACCGTTGTGCTGGAAGAAAATTACCGCTCAACGCCGCCGATTCTCGCGGCCGCGCAGGCGCTGATCGCCAAAAACGCCGCGCGGTACCCGCATGCCCTGCGCGCCGTGCGGGGCGGCGGGCAAAAGCCCGTGTACCGCCACGCCTTGAGCGAAAAGCGGGAAGCGGAACTGATTGCGGCCGAAATTCTCCGCCTGCGGGAAGGCGGGACAAAGCTGCGCGATTGCGCCGTGCTCTACCGGGCGCATTACCTGACCAGGGCGTTGGAAGAACGCTTCATCGCGGCCGGGCTGCCCTACAAAATGTTCAGCGGCGTGGAGTTCTACGGCCGGCGGGAGATCAAGGACGTCATCTGCTATCTGCGCATGGTCACGGTCGGGGACGACGCGGCCCTGCTGCGCACAATCAACACTCCACCCCGCAAAATGGGCAAAAAGCGGCTGGAGGAACTGGCCGCGCACGCGCGCCTGCGCGGGCTCTCCCTCTACGACGCCCTGAAGGAACTGCATGCCGCCGGGCGGCTCAAGGGCACTCGGGCCGGGCGTTATATCGAGGCAGTGGAAACGGCGCGCGCCCTGGGCGGAATTTCCCCGGCCGAAACCCTGCAACGCCTGCTCGATTTGAGCGGCTACGAGGAATTTTTGCGCCTGCAGGGGGATCAGGAGCGGCTGGACAACGTGGCGGAATTGAAGCGCGCCGTGGAGCTTGCCGGCCGGCAGGACGAGGCCGGGCTGGAGGATTTTCTGGCCGGCGCGGCCCTGTTCACCGATCCCGAACGTCTGGACGCCGGCGACGCGGTGCGCTTGATGACCATTCACGCGGCCAAGGGCACGGAATTCGCCCATGTGTTCGTCTGCGGGCTCAACGAGGGCGTGCTGCCCGGCCGCCGCGCGGCCACGCCGGACGAGCTGGAAGAGGAACGCCGGCTGGCCTATGTGGCGATCACCCGCGCAAGGGAGAGCCTGCATCTCAGCGATGCCGAGGGCGCCACCAACGACGGCCTGTTCAAATATCCCTCCCGCTTTTTGATCGACATCGGCCCGGAACGTCTGGACTGCTCCGAGGCGGACAGGATTCTGATCGAACGCGGTTTTACGCCCGCGCCGCCGCCTGTGCCGCCCCTGTCGCGCCGGAGCGAAGCGGCTTTTGCCACGGGCGATCGCGTGCTGCATCCCGTGTTCGGCCCCGGCCTGATCACGGCTGTGCGCCCGGAAGAAGGCTGCTATGCCGTGCGCTTTGATTCTCTGCCCACGGAGCGCAGCATACGCCTCGGCATGCAAATGGAAAAAATCTGAACGGCCTGTTCGCCCGCGTGGTGGATGCGGCGCATTCTGAGCGCTTGCCGGCGGTGAATCTTTCCATTGCATTTGGGCGGGGAAGAGTGTAGACAGCTTTTTCGGCGGGATGTGGCTCAGTCTGGCGGAGCGCAGCGTTCGGGACGCTGAGGCCGGAGGTTCAAATCCTCTCATCCCGACCAGAGATTACAAGAGGTTAGCCTTTGTCGGCTGGCCTCTTTTTCTTTTGGGCACATGGCTTGGGCACATAGGCCGGAAGCGCGGGAATCGACTCAACAGCGGCTCGGCGGGAATCTTCCCTGCTGTGCTGATAGTGCTTGAGTACCATTGAAATGTCCGAATGCCCCATTGTGTCCGCCACGGCCTTGATATCCGCGCCGGCGTCCAGGGCGTAGGTAGCAAAAGCGTGGCGCAGATCGTAGGGACGGAGCCGGCGCGTTATTCCGGCGTTCGCCTTGCACGTCTTCCACGCCGTCTTGATGCTGCGTATCGGCTTGCCCTTGAGGTGAACGACTGTTTCGGGGAGCATCTCCGCATCTTCTTTCCGCCAGGCTTTCACGGCCTGAGCAAGATCGGCGCGCATCGGCACGTCACGATAAGGGCGGGCCGGGTTCTTGGCAGCGCTCCACACCCTGATCATGCCACGCGCAAGGTCGACATCCCGCCACTTGATTGCGAGCAGTTCAACAGGCCCGACGCGCACGCCCAGGGACACGGACAGCAGGATAGCGCGCTGGAGGTGATTGGGGGCGGCGGCCATGAGCGCGGCAAATTCGGCCTGCGAAGGCGGCGCGATACGCTCCGGCTGCCCTTTGGGGATTTTTATTCCCTGTAGCGGGTTGGTTTCTACGAGGTCGGATTCAGCAGCCCAGGAGAGCGCGGCCCGGAGAATGGAAAGCCGCCTGTGCGCTGTGAGCGTCTTCACGCCGGCGGCCGCCTGATCTGAAATGAATATGACCAGATCACGGCGAGTGAGGCTTGAGGCTTCGCGCCTGCCGAAAGCGGCAGTGATGGATTTCAGGTGATAAAGGGTGTTTTTAAGATTGATGCCCTGCATTTTGCGCGCCGCGAGGTACAACGCGACAATCTCGCGGACGCTGCCGCCCGTGGCGGGGTTGCCGTCTCCTTCCGGCCGGAAGGATTCGCGCTCATACTTCAGGCGGTGCTGAACAAGCGAATCTTCCTTGGCGGCCTCGTCAAGCGTGGCAAAGGAAGCACTTTCCCGTGCGCCGGTGAATGGATTGTTCCAGTAGACCTGATAGGGAGATGCGCGCCCTTTCCGCTTACGGATGGCCATGAGTCAAGATTGCAGCCGCTTCATTGACGGGCAGATCAAAAATATCCGTGGGCGGGCGCTTTGGCTTTCTGGGCTTCGCCCCCTTGGGTTTGACCTCAATTTTTGAAAGGGCGTCCTCGATGTCTGCGCGGCGGTAACGAATGCCCTTGCTGCCGACAATAGACAGATCATACTTCGGCACTCCAAGGCGCCGCAGGGCCTTTTCGGCGGCTTCCGGCGTCTTGAGGCTGAGGTAGTCGGCGGCCTGTTGTATGGTCAGAAGGGCATTCATTTTATTGCTGCGCGCCGTAAGTGATGATCGTCGTCGGACGTTCATCCACAACCGGGTTGATATCGGGACATGTTCTGTCGAGACCGTGATCATGGATATTTTCGAGCGTATTGCGCGCCCGCTTGATAATCGAAATAGCCGCGTAAAGGTGACTGCATTTTATTTTTTGATGTGCGTCCCCGCAGGAATCGCCCGTGTATGCGGTGTGTTCAAGGCTGTCCATGAGGAGATCTAATTGCGGAATAAGCTCCTGACACAATTCGTCTTCGTGTGTCTTTATCTGCGCGCTCATGCGATTAACCCTCAACTATAACAAATTCGCCGTTTTCAAGACGGTAAAAAGTATCGGCCTTCAAAATTTCTCCGTCTATCTTTGCGCAACGCATGTCGATGATTTCCCAATTGTCATTACGCTCGGCGACTACAATCCACGATCCGAGACATGCCTTAGCCTTGCCCATGTATCCGGCGGCCATAGCAACGCTGTCTTTCCCCGTGGCGGATGCCGTGCCTCGGTAGCCCGTGGCGGATGCCGCGCCTCGGTAGCCCGTGGCGGATGCCGCGCCTGTGGCCGCCCTTGTTTGCCGATGCCCTGGCCTGGGCATTGGCCGGGGAGTTGGCCGCGGCCAAGAACAACGACCCGCAGAAACAGCAGTGGTGTTATCAGAACCACCGCATTGCCCTGGCTGACGCCGTGGCCGTGGATCAACGGGATCAGAACCCGCACAGGCAAAGATCGGAACTGGCGGCCGCACGTTTCGGCGAAGGCTGTTTTTGATCAACGGCCCGTCGGCATGGGGTTGCGCAGGCAAGCCGAATGCCGACGGGGAACATGAAAAGGAAAATCATCGTGCCCGGGATGTCCCTGCAAAGCGATTTTACGGCCGGCGAACTGTCGCCGAGCCTTTCCGCGCGCGTAACCCTGGCCAAATACAATCAGGGATGCCGGACGCTGAAAAATTTTCTGGTGCAGTCGCACGGCGGCGCGGTAAAGCGCCCCGGCTTCGAGCTTCTGGACGAGCTGCCCGGCCCGGCCGCGCTCGTGCCCTTCGTGTTCAACCAGGATCAGGCGTACTGCCTGTGCTTCGGTGAAAAATGGCTGCGCGTGGCCACGCATGACGGTTTTGTGCTGGGGGCGGACGGTGCGCCGTACCAGATCGGCAGTCCCTATACTCTGGCCCAGGCCAGGCAACTGTCCACCGTGCAGTCCGCCGATGTGCTGTTCATCGCCTGTCACGGCGTCAGGCCGCAGAAGCTCAAGCGGTTGGGGCATGCGGACTGGCAGTTTGAGGGCATGATGTTCACCGCGCCTCTTGCCGCGCCGGGGGGCGTTTCCGCTTCCCTCGTCAACGAAGCCAGAATGAGCAACGGCTACGGCTCCCCCGCGCAATGCACGGCCACCTACGGCTATTTTGTCACGGCCGTGAACGCGGACGGCAAGGAGAGCGCGCTTTCCGCGGGCGCCTATGTTTCCGGCCCCGCTTCCAACAACTGGCAGGGGGGCGACTACATACAGGTCAGTTGGGGCTCGGCGTCCGGAGCGGTGGAATATCGGGTGTACAAATCGTCCTTCTACGGGCGGCCCGGTTATGTCACGTCATGCAGGGGAACAAGCTGGAATGATTACAATACGCTCCCTTCACTCTCCGAAGGCGCGCCGGATTATCAAGACCCTTTCCCGAATGAAGACTATCCCGGCGCGGTGGGCATATTCGAGCAGCGCCTTGTCTTCGCGTCCTCTCCGAACCGGCCGTTGACGATATGGGCGAGCAAAAGCGGCGATTACGGCAACTTTTCCGTCTACACGCCGTTGGCGGCGGACAGTCCCATTGAAATGACCATCGCCTGCCAGGAAGTCCCCATCGTTCATTGGATGGTTGCCCTGCGCTCGCTGATCACGGGCATGAGCGGCATGGAATGGGAAATTTCCGGCCGGGGCGAGAACGCCTTTTCCGCCGTGAACAAGAAGGCCGCGCCGCAATCCTATTGGGGCAGTTCGCTTAAAACGGCCATGATCATCGGCAACGTGATCCTGCACGTGTCGTCTTCCGGTTCCCAGGTGCGTTCCCTGCAATACGAGTTCGCGGCCGACTCCTACAACGGCATGGACTTGTCCATCATGGCCGCGCACCTGCTGGAAAAGGAGCGGATCATTGATTGGGCCTACCAGAAAAATCCGGACTCGATCATCTGGGCCGTGCGTTCCGACGGCGTTTTGTTGGGCCTGACCTATCAGGCGGAGCACCAGATCGCGGCCTGGCACCGGCACGATACGCCGGGAAAATTTTTGGCGGTCTGCTCCATACCTCACGGCTTTGAATATTCCCTGTTCGCCCTGGTGGAACGCGACGGCGCGTTTTTTCTCGAACGCATGGCGGAACGTTATCAGGGCGGCGATCCGGCCGGCTCCGTCTTCCTGGACTGCGCCCTGACCTACCGGGGGGAGGCCGTGAAAACCGTTTCCGGCCTGGACCACCTGAACGAAAAGACCGTGGGCATTCTGGCGGACGGCGCCGTGCAGGCTCCGCGCACGGTGCGCGGCGGACGGATTACGCTGGATCATCCCGCATCCGTGGTGACGGTGGGCCTGCCCTATACGGCGGATTTGGAAACCATGCCCGTCGAAGTGGTGGGCCGCGACGGTTCCAGTGTGGCCCTGAAAAAGCAGATCAACGTCGTGGACATCATTTTCCGCGACAGCCTGGGGGTAAAGGTCGGCCTGTCCTTCGATTCCATGCAGGAAGTGAAGTGGCGGACGAACGAACCCTACGGCACGCCCCCGGCGCCCTTTTCCGGCATGAAGCAGATCGTCACGAACAAACTGGCGGAAAACATCCTGACCGTGTGCCTGCGTTCGGATTCTCCGACGCCGGTGACGGTTCTGGCCATAGTGAGCAGGATCGCGGTGAACGCGCAATGAGCGGATCAGACTTCGGACAGCAGGCGGAAATATTCGTCACGGGACATGCCGGCGGTGCGCAGCAGTCCCTTGATGATTTCAACGTCGATCTCTTCATATTCAGGGATGATGATCGGCCTGAGCACGCCCGGCTTCTCGTAAACCCGGTGACTGGACGCCTGTCGGGCAAAGGAAAAACCCGCGCGAAGAAACACGCGCTCCAGAATTTTCCAGTGCTGGGGCGTCAGGCGCGGCATTCAGGAGCGGGGATTGCCGAGGGCAGAAATTGTTTGGCCGCATCCGTTACGGTGCGGATTTGCGGTGGAGTGTACCCGGCCGACTGCAGTACCGCGTCCAGGGTTCCCCGGTTGAGGCAGGACTCGATGAACAGGGCCAGGGCTTCTTTCAGGTTTTCCTGTGCGCGCTCAAAGCTTTCGCCCTGCGTGTGGATATCCAGGCTGGGACACGAGGCAAGCCAATATTTTCCCGCCGGCTTGAAAGAGACCTCTACAGGCATCATGCGGATATGTTCCATGAGGAAAAAATAATGTTCCGCAAGGACTTTGGCAAGAAAAAAACAATCTGGGAAGTTCTGCCGGCCGCGCCGGAACACATCCCGGCCATCGCCGCGAACATGCGGGAAGCGGACAGGCGTGAGGTGTGGGCCGCCCACCGGCATACCCCGCTGGAGGCTCTGGAGGGTTCTCTGGCCCGCGCGGAACTGGCCTGGACGTGCTTTGTTCACGGCCGGCCCGCGTTCATGTGGGGCGTGTGCAGGCGGGGCAGCATGATTTCTGAAACGGGATCGCCCTGGCTTTTGGGAACGCCGGCCATTGTTCGGGTGCGTCTGGAGTTTTTGCGGCAGTCCCCGGCCTATGTGGCCCGGATGCAGGAGCGCTTTCCGCGTCTGGAAAACCACGTTCATGCGGAAAACAGGCTTTCGATCCGCTGGCTCACGTGGTGCGGCTTCACTGTGGACGATGTGCCGGAATCGATAAATGGCGAAAATTTCTTTCTGTTCCGGAGGGATGCGTAATGTGCGATTTCGGCGTTGTTTCAGGGCCGACCATTGCGATGGCTGTCAGCATAGCGGCAACGGCCGCATCCACGGCGGTCGGCATGATCGCCCAAAGTCAGGCCCAGCAGGCGCAGGAAAAGAGCGCCAAGGCCGCAGCGACCTACAACGCCCAGATGGCGGAGAACGAGGCCGCAACGCAGCAGGAGCTTGCCAAGAACGAAATTTCCAAGGGCATAGCCGACAGGGAGCGCCAACAGCGCCAGGCGGCCAGGGCAATGGGGGAAATGCGCGCGAACATGGGCGCATCCGGCTTTGAAATGGACAGCGGCAGCAACCTTTCCCTGCTGGCGGAGTCGGCGGCCGAACATCAATACGACTCCGCCGTGATCACGTCCAACTCGGAACAGGCCGCATGGCAGCATCAGGTTTCCGCCCTGAGCGCCACGAACCAGAAGGGTCTTGCCGACTGGCAGTACGCCAACGCCTCCAGCGGACGCGGAGCCGCGCAGCTCGGCATGGCCGGGACGCTTCTGGGCGGCATCGGCTCCGCCATCGGCACATACAACCAGTGGGCGAAGGTAACGCCCAGCGCGGGCGGCGCTACGAACCAGTATTGGGACAGGGCGCTTCAGCAACACGTTTCAAGCCCGGTGAAGCACTGATATGGCACTCACCATACCCCATAACAGCCAGGTCGGCATTGCCGTGGCGAACGCCGGCGGCGGCGGCCATGTAAAGACATCCGCCTTCGTCACACCCGGCCAGGCCGCCATGCCGGAGGCGCTGCATCATCTTTCGCGCGGCATGGACAAGCTGGGCGGCGCCGTGAACGAGATGTTCCTCGAACGGCAGCGCATGCAGAACATGACCGACATGCTTGAGGATGAGCTGGCGGTAAAGGACGCTTACCGCGCGTTCAGGGACGATTACGAAAAAAACAACAGAGGTGCGGATGCCCGTGGGGCTGTTGATGCCGCCGATGCGTTCTTCAGCGGGCAGATGGACGCCCTGCGCAAAAAATGGGGCGGCAATCCGTACCTGATGCAGGCCGTTGAAAAGATGGTGGCGCCCATCCGCAACGGCGGGATGGATCATGCATCGGCCTACAGCGTTCAGCAGGAGAAGTTGCATCAGCAGGCCATAAGCGAAAAGGCGTTCGGCGAAGCGCGCCGTGCCTGGGCCGACCCGAATAAAAGCGAACAGGAGCGCGCCGCAGCCCTGCGCAACTATGAAATCTCCCTGCGCTACATGGCCGGGCAGAAACCTGACGCGCAAAGCGGCGCATGGACGGGCGGCATTGCTGAGGCGGTTGATGAAAATCTCACGCAGGCACGGCAGACCCTGAATTATGAACGTGCGCAAAACCTCATCATGGCCGGGCGCGTTGAAGAAGCCGTAAAGCTCGCTTCGGGCGGCAGTGCCGGCGGCGGCACGGGAGCGGCGTCCGGTTCCGGCCCGCGCGGGCTGCGTAACAACAATCCCGGCAACATCGTGCACACCGGATCGGAGTGGGAAGGCGAAGTCAAGGGCGGGGATTCCAAATTCAAAAGCTTCGCTACGCCGGAACACGGCATTGCCGCTCTGGGCAAAAATCTGCTGTCCTATGAAAAGAAGGGACTCACGACCGTCTCCGACATCATCAATCGTTGGGCGCCGCCCAAGGAAAACGACACCGGCGCATACGTGTCCACGGTGGCGAAACAGCTTGGCGTCGCGCCGGACGAAAAGCTTGATCTGCAAAACCCCGCCACGCTCAAGGCCCTGACCACGGCCATTATTCAGCACGAAAACGGCAAGCAGCCGTATTCCGATGATCAGCTTTCCGCCGGGCTCGAAGCCGCCCTTGGCAAACGCAACCTCCCGCCCGGCAAAACCCTGCTCGCCGATGCCGGGATAACGGCCACGGATGCCGGCGGCCCCGCTGCGGCCGGCGCGCCTTCTTCCGGTTCCGCCCGGGCCGAGCCCGGCGGGCAGATCCGTTTCCCGGGCGTTTCGTCGGAGCAGAACCTCAGGTTGAACCATCTTCTGCGGGCCGAAGAGCGCAGGCGAGAATCCGAGAACAGGAAAGAAGCCGCCCTGCTCCTGCACAACAAGGACAACGAGATTCATTGGGCCGTAAGCAGCGGCGATTTTTCGCGCCTCGGCCAAATGGAGCAGAATCTGCTCCGTCTCGGGCAGAGTGAGGCAGCGCAGGATATCCGCAAGGCCCATGAAGTGTACGAGCAGGCAAAACCCTATCTGGACGCGTCCTCTAACGCGCCTTTTGCCGAGCAGGCCCGCTCGCTCGAAAGCGCCTTCGCCGGTCTTCGCCGGCCGGACAACGCGGCCTTGGTGGACAAGATCGAGCATTCCGCGCGCTCCGCCCTGCAGGGCCGCATGCAGGCGTTCGTCAAAGACCCGGCAGGCTATGCGGCAAGCCGGATGCAGGCGGCCGGAACGGATGAGAACGAGAGCCCGGAACAGCACGCGCAACGCAGCATAAAGTTGCAGGAAGAACTCGGCAGGGGCGTGCCCGGTTTTGAACCGAAAGTGCTTTCCGCCGTCCAGGCAAAGGAAGTCAAGGACAAGCTCAAGGACGTCAATGTTTCGCCGGATACGAAATTCGATCTTCTTTCCGGGTTGAAAGGGTACGGCAGCTTGTCCCGCCGGGCCTTTTCCGAGCTCGGCATTTCCGATGCCGCCGCAGCCGCCGTGAGTCTGGCGCACGACAACCCTTACGCTCTTTCCGTGGCGCGGGACATGCTGTCCGCAAGCCTGATGAAGGATTCCGACCTGCCGCAGACCGGCGAAACGGACAAAGCCGCGGCAAGAACAAAGGCGCTCGAATCCGACGAACTGAAGTACCGCAACGCGCGGGCCGCAGCGCTGCACAGCCCGCTTGACGTCAAGACGGCAAAGGACATGCAGGAGGCGTCCACACGGATGCTTCTGCTCGGCAGCGGCGAATCTCTGAAGGAGTTTTCCAAGAGCTACGCCTACGTCACGGAGCCGCAGGTTATGCTGCGCGTCCCGCGTCACCTCGGCATTGATGCGGAAGCCGCCGAATACGGCCTCAAGCTCGCCCTGAACACGCTGGAAGGCAAATTGCCGCCGGGCCTGGACAAGGTGACGATAGGCGCCCTCAAACAGCGCGCCGTTTGGGTGGGACAGGGCGATTACGCCGTGCTGATGAACGACGGCATGGCCGTGCCGGACAGGGACGGCAAGCCGTTGACCATGGATCTGCGCGAAGCCGCGAAGCAATACGGCGGGGCAAATCTCAGCGGCGTCCTGAGGCTGGTGGATAAACAGGACACCGCGTCCACAGACGATCTGAACCCTGAATTTTGGGGAGCGCAGTGATGTTTTTCGCCACCGCCGATGACATCGTCCGGACTTCGGGCATGATGGGCGAGCGTGATTTCGCCCTGCTCAAGGAAAAATATCGTCCCGAGCCCGGCGAATATTTTCAGACCGCTGTCGGGCAGGCCTTTGATCGCACGCTCGGCGTGCGGGTCCATGAAAACATTTCCACGCTGCTTGCCGAGGACGCGGCGCTTGATGCCGGGCCAGTCAGAAAATTCGAGACCGAGGATGATCTCAAGGCCTCCGGCCTGCACCGTCCCGGCATTTTCGAGCCCGGCATGTCTGAAACTCGGGCGCGCATCTATGCAGAAAATTACGACAAACGCCGCGAACGTGAGCGCATCATGCAGGGCGGGGACGAAAACGGCCCCTGGTGGTATGGGGCCGTCGGCTTTGCCGGCGGGCTCATCGGCTCGCTGCCCGATCCGGTCAACCTCATTCCTTTCGGCGGCGCGGCGGTCACGGGCGCGAAGCTGGCCGGCATGACGGCGAAGCAGGTACTGGCGCGCAGTGCGAAAGCCGGGCTTGTCGAAGGCGCGGCCGGCAATCTCGTTTCTTCCGGCTACGCGGCCTATGACCTGAATCAGAAAGGCGAAAACATCACCTTCCGCGACGTGATGCTCGATACCATGTTCGGCGCGGCCCTAGGCCCGCTGTTTCACGGCGTGGGATCTTTCGCAAGCCGGAGCATGGCCCGCAAAGGCATGCGGGCGGACATGACCACAGTGCGCGACGCCCTACCGGAGGGCGGTGAGATGCGCACCAAGCTTGGAGAAAGCCTGGACGCCATGCAGCGGGGAGAGGCGAAGGCGTATGCCGACGCGGCACCCATGTTGGGCACGCTGAACAAACAGGACGCAATCCGCTTTCTGCGGCAAACTATCAACCCGACCGACCGTCTGGAACTGGCGCGAGCTATGGAATTCGCTGTTGGGGAAATGGTAGCGGGCCGAGCTGTGGACGTGGGGCCGTTGCTCAAGGAAACCGGCGGCCTCGGCCGGGCCTGGGATTTGGTAAAGTCCGAGATTGACGCGCGCACCCCGGCGGGAAAGCCTGACGAAGTGCTGGTGCTGCTGGAACCGTCGGGACAGGATTCGCTGGGTGTACAGCGCGGCCCGATGGTTGTGACAGGGGATGCTGTAAGAGCTTCGGGCCGACAAATGGAAAAGGCCACAGGCTCTTACGACGGATACGGCCTGACGAAGGCGATTATCAAACATCCCGAAGTCACCAGAGCCGACGCGATGTCTGTTCCCCGCATTATGCGGGAATATGACCCGATAGCGCCCGACAGCCCGGAGCATAAGGGCAGAACATGGATTGTTGAACGCAATGACGGACGGCAGCTTATTATCGGCGAGACCGTGCAACCGGACGGCGGAAAGCTGGTAACGCTGCATATTGCGAAAGAAGGGAAAGAAAGACCCCTTTCACAAAGGAAGGGGTCTAAGGAAAAAACTCTTGAAGATTCCCGCCGCAACTTCCAGTCCAGCGTCACCACGGCGGATACTGGCGGGGGCTTTCCCCCTAGGCACACCCGCAGTCTTCAAGGTGAAACAAAGATAATTCGGCCCGGCGAAGATGTCAACGGCCCTGCCGCCGGACACGGCATCGACTTCCGCGCCGAAAACCCCGAAGTCCACGAGCCTTTCACGCCGATATCCAAAGAAGCCGCGCCGCTGCTCGAAGAACACGGCATTGATCCTCAGACCGGCATCAGCCACGAGGAATCCTTTCTTGCCGAACTGGATGCGGAAGGCGGGCTCGCTCCGGCGGATCGGGAAGCCCTACTCGCGCACGGCGAGGAAGCGGCCCGTGTGGACAGATTGGAAGAAGCCGCGCTCTCGGTCGCCGAATGCGTGTTGAAGGTGGTTGAATGACTATTACCAAGAAAGACTGTGTGGCGGTTCTGAGAAACAGCGGCCTTTCCGAGCTGGACGCCGTGCAGACCGTGGAAGCCATGATGACGCGCAAGAAGCGCCTGGCGGCGGATGGCAACGCGGTGAGGGCCGAAGCGGAGCTTGCGGCGGCCGTCACTGCGGATCACGATGCGGCAAGGCTGGAAATAGCCCTAAAACGCAAACAGACCGCGCTCACCATCATGCGGCGCATGGCGGTTGACGATTTCCTCACGCAGACCAAAGCCGCCGGTCACAGTTTCATCGACGGCATCAAGGCCTTGCTGGTCGGCCACGGCGACCGTTTTTTCGGCGCGCGTTCTTCCATAGACGCCCGCAGGTCTTCCATAGCGGCGGAATGGGGCGGCAGACTGGCGAACGAGTTTGAGGCCATCGGCGAGAAATTCGGCGGAGACGGAGACACCGTCTTTTTTCTTCTGGTCAAGGACAAGGAATTCCAGCTTGATTTCGCGCGCGAGGTCATATCCCCCGGCAGTACGCAAAACAAAAAAGCCGCGGCGGTCGCGGACGTGTACACGCGTATGTCTGATGAAATGCGCCGCCGGCACAACGACGCGGGCGCGAACATCGGCCGGCTCGAAGGGCGTCTGCCGCAAAGCCATGACGTGATGAAGCTGCTCGACAAAAAAAACGGCGGGCAGGAAGGCTGGATCAACACCGTCATGCAGCATCTGGACGCGGAGCGTTCCTTCCCCGGTAAAAACGCGGATGAGGTGCGGGACATTCTGCGGGATGTCTATCACACCATCATCTCCGGCCGCGATCTGAATCTTTCCGGCGCGGAAAAAGAATTCGTTGGGCCGCGCAACATCGCTTCCGGCCTGGGCAAACATCGCGTGCTGCACTTCAGGGACGCCGAGTCCTTCATGGCCTATCATGAAAAATACGGGCGCGGCACGCTTGTGGAGGCCATAAACGGCGAAATCATCCATGGTGCGCGCAGGCTCTCGCTCATGGAAGTCCTTGGCCCGAACCCGGAAAGTATGCTGCGCTCGCTGGTGGATGCGGAAAAAGACGGCATCCGCGCGGCCATGAAGGCGGGCACGCTTGACGCCGCAAGCGCGGAAAAGCAACTCCGCAGGTTGAACAGCGCCTACAACACCGCACGGCCGGAAGCGGCCGGAAAGGCCGCGAACTGGATGAAGGCCCTTACCGGCGAAACAAGCTCTCCCGCAGACGTGGGCTTGGCCAAGTACGGCGCGATTGCGCGGGCATGGATGAGCGTATCCAAGCTCGGCGGTGCCGCGCTTTCCGCCCTGGCCGACCCCTTCACCAAGGCCGCCTCTCTGCGCGTGAACGGCGTGGGATTTCTGGAACGCTACAACTCCGCGCTTTTCGACTATTTTCAGAACTACAAGGGCCGGGAGCGGGAGATCGCCCGCGAGCTCGGCTTTTTGATCAAGGACGTCTGGGGCGAAGCGCTGAACCGCTTCGATCCCCAGGACGCCACCCCCGGCCGCGTCTCGAAAGCCATGAATCATTTTTTCAAATGGTCGGGCATCGACTACATCACGGAATCCGGCAAGGCCGGCTACGCCATGATGCTTTCGCGCCACGTCGCGGCGGCCCGGCATGCGCCGTTTGAGAAGCTGATCCCGGAAATCAGGGCCATGCTCGAATATCACGGTGTGGACGCGAAAACCTGGGACATCTGGCGGCAGATGACCGAAGGAGTGAAGGACAAGCGTTATTTCAACCCGGCGCTGGCCCGCAACCTGACGGACGCGCAGATCGCGCATTTGTTGCCCGAGCATTTGCAGACCCCGGATGCGCCGGGTCGAGCGCGCGGACTTGACCGCATCCGCCGGAACCTCGAAACCGACGCGCGCGCCTTTTTCGCGGACGATACGAAGTTCGCCGTCATCGAACCGGATGCGGCCACCACGGCCGTCATGACGCAGGGCTCCCGGCCCGGCACTTGGAGCGGGGAAGTTCTGCGCGCCGCCATGCAGTTCAAAAGCTTCCCCATCGCATACTGGCAGCGGCAAATCGGCGGCAGCCGCTGGAAACGCGGCGGCGCGGAGGGATTCGACTATCCCGGCGTTATCGAGTTCGCGGTGTCCGCCTTTGCATTCGGGTACCTAGCGATGACGCTCAAGGACATCAGCAAGAACCGCACGCCGCGCAAGGTATGGGACGAAAAAGGTTTTCACGCTGAAACCGTGTTCGCCGCCGCAATGCAGTCCGGCGGGCTCGGCATTTTCGGCGACTTCTTTCTCGGCAAGGTGAACCGCTTCGGCAGCGACTTCGCGGAAACCGCCGTCGGGCCGCTCGGCGGCGTGGTTTCCGATCTGGTCAAGACCGGCTCGCTCGCCCTGCACGGCGAACCGGGACAGGCGAGAGACAGCGCGATCCGCATGACGCTCAACAACACGCCGTACATCAATCTGTTCTACACGCGCGCGGCCATGGACTGGCTCTTTCTGGATCGCATCAAGGAAGCCATGTCGCCCGGCTACAAACGCCGCATGCTGAGAAATATGGAGAAAGAGTTCGGACAGCGGCCGTTGTTTTGATTTTCCAGGTTCTTTGACAATCGCATAGGGTTTGAGAGGAAAAGAAGGGGGCCGGGTTATCGGCCCGGCCCCCCCGGCAGACTATCTCAACATCAGGGCAAAGCGGTTCGCTTCCCGCAGATGTTCGAGAGCCGCGCACAAATCGCGCAGGGCCAGATCCGACGCGCGGTTCACGCGCTTCAGTATCTCCCGCTTACTCAACGCTCCGCCCATGCCGCCGTAAACCTGCATATCGGCGACGAGCGGGCCGAGAATGCGGACAACCATCTCCATATCCTCCCGCATGGCCCGGTACTTGTCCGTGGCGTCGGGAAGAGGGGCGGGCGCGGCAGGCAACGCCGTTTGCCTGGGCTTCGCCTCGTACTTTCCGGTCTTGCGGATGGCCGGGAGGACTTCGGAGGCTACCCAGTTCGTGAAGGCGTCGGCCTCGGGCTTGTTCGAGCGGAAGGCCAGCTTGTAGACGGCGGGTTCGGAGATGATGCGGAGACGCTGATTGCCGCCTCCCCTGTAGCCATTCGAGGGGGTGGTAAGTTTTACCACCCCTTGCCAAGAGTCAGGAATGGCAGACAAAACGTGCCCTGTCCATTGCAAGCCCAGCGCCTCAGAAACATCTTTGGCGACGAACCAGGGCTGCGCGTCGATAATGGTTGTGCGGATATGGTGGGAGTTGAATTGAAAGACGGGGGAAGAAGTAGCCATGACAGCCTCCTTGGGAACTTTTCAGGTTCGTGGAGGCAATTCCCGACATGAGAATTGCCGGGCGCTGAAAACAGCCCAAGGAGCTGCGGACTATTTCCCCTCACGGGTATTCTATTTCGCCCACGCCCGGCAATCTGGACGGCATTGTACCCTGAAACAGGGCGCAAAAAAAGCCAAAACTGCGGGTTGGCGTGGCCGCCTTGGGGGTGTTTTCAGCACCGTGAAAAGATTTAAGGCATGGAAAGCGGGGGTTGTCAAGCGGCTATTTAAGAAAGGCCATCACAGCCACGAGCAGGGCGGTCTGGGCAAGGAAGCCGCCGACAATCCAGCGGAGAATGTCGTTCTTGGTTTTGGCAAGCCCTACTTCCAAATCCATCTTGGTCGTCAAGTCCTGTCGGTTTTTCTCATCAGCCCGTTCAAACACGTGGGCGATGACGGCGGCGGCTTCTTCGCCGAGGGCTTTTTCCAGCTTTTTGGAGTCGTCGAACAGCAACATGACAATCCTTTGAGGGTGGCGTGACCGCCCTTGAGCAAACCACGCCACGAAAACGGGGAGATGTCAAGGGCGAATAGGAAGCCAATTCAGGCTGCTCACGGCAGCAGCGGGGTCAATGTCAATGCCGAATGCCGGTTTTGTGATCAACATGGCAGCCGTACTTATCCGTGCCGCCGCTGTGGGCTATGGCTATTCCGGTAAATACCGCAAGCATAAAGGCAAGACAAAGCAAGGCAAAAATGCGTTTCATGTTATATCCTCCTGGTTTTTATAGTGCGTCTCGCACCGCTAAAGCTTCCATCGAGTTTGCCCATCCTCCCCATGGGCAACTGGCGATTAAATCCCAGTGAGGCGTAAATAAGAAGGTCATTTGCCAGCTTGGGATGGGAGTGACCTTTGGCATTTCCTGTGCTGGGGGAGGTTGTGGACGTTTGTGCGAATTTCCCGACGCGGGAGTTTCTTTACGGTTCTTAGTTTTTTCAATTTCTTCAAGAAGTATTTTGACTTGCATATCTGTTGTTTCGTTTATGATTCTCTCTCTGCGCCGCGCGCTGTATTCGTTATCTTTTTTTCCAATGTAGGGAGTCATTATCATATTATAGCATATTGTAATTTCAGACCTAGATATATCTTTGAACTCCTCTATGTTTTTGGCAATTTCTCTCTTGCTTGTTCTGTCAACTGCGCAATTATAAAATTTATCAAGATATTCTTTCTTATCTTTTAAATAGTTTAAGGCAAATGCTGACGCTTCTTCTGTAATTTTGTCAAATGAGTTTTTAAAACTATTATGGGCTTCCATCTTATACGCGGGGGGATATGTGGCAATATGCCTATTTATATAGTCAGAGCATTTATTTCGCGTCATGCTACATACATACATAAAATCGCCATAATCAAAAGCGGCATCAATAGCGGTTTCACCTATACACTCAACTTGGGCTTTGATTATTGCACTCCTTTCTGCGAGAAGATCTTCTCTTTGCAGTTGCGTAGCGCACCCGGATATCGTCATCACGCACAAGGCTGTCACAACAATCATAAGCTTTTTCATACCGCACCTCCCCCCTTTGCTCTCATCCCTACCCGTTTGTCACGGTTTTTTCAACAAAGGAGAAAGTACCCCATGACCGTCGAATCCACACTCACAAAAAAAATCTATCAAGCCAACGGCGACGCGCGGGAATGGCCTGTTCCCTTCGCGTACAGCCGGGCGGAGGACATCCGCCTGATGCATACCGATGCGGAAGGCATCGAAACGGAAATCGCCGACAACTTCCGGGTGAACGTGAACGAGTCCGGGGATACCAACGTCACCTACCCCGTGACCGGTTTACCGTTGCCCGCCGGCGTCAGGGTGACGGTGCACCGCGAAACGCCGCGTACCCAGGTTGTCGATCTGGTGCACGGCGGGGACTTTAACCCCGAAGTGCTGGAGCATGACGGTTTCGACCGCCTGGAAATGCAGATTCAGGAATTGCAGGAACAGACGGATCGCGCTGTGAAGGTCGCCATATCGTCGGCTGAAACGCCGGAAGAGCTTGCCGCCGAACTTTTCACGGCGCGGGATGTCGCGAGCACCGCCGCCGCACGGGCCTGCGCCTGCCGTGACGAGGCATGCGAATGCGCGGAAGAGGCCGCGGAGTCGCTCGATCAAATACAGCGGCTCTGGGGCGATGCGGTCACGGATATCGGAAATGCCGCGCAGCAGGGCCTGGAATCCATCACCACAGAGGGCCAGACTCAGGTGAATCGCGTCGCGGCCGAGGGCGCGTTTTGGGTAAACCAGGCCCACAACGAGGCGGACCGCGCGTATAACGAGGCGAACCGGGCCACGAACCTGGCCGAGGATTTGTACAACATAACCGGCTTCGGCCCCGCCACCAGGACAAAACTGGGCATGGTGCGGATCGGCGACGGCATTTCGGTGACCGAGGACGGCACAATCAGCATCCGGTTCCCTGTTGTCGTGTCAACGCCCGCTGTCACGTTTCCCGCGATAGTGGGCATCGGATACGAATACGAAGCGACGTTTTCGGCGGAAACCGGCGCGCCGCAAGGCGTAATAGATTTTTTCGAAGTCTATGTGGACGACAACCCGGCGGTGCGCGTTCCCGCGACGGACGGCAGGGCGTCGCTGATGGTTACTCCCACGGGCGTGGGCGGGACGATCGGCCGCATGATAGTCATCGCGGTCGATACGTACGAGAACGCCGGCCTGTCCGCGACGGTCACATTCGTTAAAAACACCATCGCGGTGCATGCTCCGGCGGTCATATCCCCGGCGGCGGGGGCCGCGCACGTGGGCCTGACCCCGACCATACAAATTCAGGAAGCGGGCATTTCCGGCATAACCTCGTCGCCGGAAGCCACGCATATTCAGGTGGCGACCGATGCCGCGTTTACGCATATCGTGGCGGAACGCCTGCCGGAAAACGGCTACACCACAATATACACCACTCCGCAGCTTATTCCGGAAACAGTGTACTATATCCGCGCCAAGCACGCGTATCCGATGTACGGATGGTCGTCCTGGGGAAATGTGAGTTCTTTCACCACGATGGCGGTTGTATTAAGCGTTCCTGTAATTACGTCTCCCGCGCACAACGCTGTTGACGTGTTGCTCGCCGGGCCGATTACGCTGCAGGACTTCACCGTTGTTGGGCAGACGCATCAATACATGCAGATTCAGATATCCACGAGTCCGGACTTTACAACAGTGGAATACGATTCCGGCAGTGTTGCCCCGGCGCTTACGCATACCCTTGCGGCCGCGATGCCGAAAAATGCGATACGCTACGTGCGCGCCAGAAATTACGGCTCCATATCCGGCTGGACGCAATGGAGCGCCGTCGTGGAATTTACCACCGCGCCCATTGCCGTCAACGAAACCATCGCATTGCCGCACGGCGACTGGATTGTGCCTGTCGCCGGGAAGTGGAAGCTGGAAGTGGCCGGAGCCGCGGGAAGCAACTGTTCCACGGGTGCGTATCATAGAAGCTGCGGTAACTGCATACCGCCGACCGACGTGTATTTTTCATCCTACCATTACGGAGGCGCGGGTGGATACGCCAAAATCGATTCTCAGGCGCTTGCAAAAAACGAAACCATGAAAATAACGGTAAGCGGTTCCGCGTCCATAGGAACCCTGGTGTCCGCGACGGGCGGCTCAAACGGCTATTGCTGCATAAGTTACGGACAATGCTGGGGGCCGGGTTTTCCTGTGGACTGCATACACGGCGATTGCGGATGGAACGGCTCTCCCGGCTCGCCCAACCCGTCAAATACGGGCGCGGCATACGCGAAAGCCACATTTCTCGGAACGTAGAGGAGGAAAAATCATGTCTCAGCAAAATACTCCGGTGTATGTGCCGCAACCCCGCACCGGCCCCATGCCTCAGGCGCAGTGGGCGCGGCATGACGAAAACCGCTGGTGCGCGGAAGTCATCGACTTTGACCCCACGGACAGATTTCATCCGTCCGTGGTGTTCCATCCTGTTCAGGCTGAATTGGTGGGATGGATAGACGAGTTTTATCAGTGGAATCCGCAAACCCGACTGTGGGAAGAACCGGAAGAAGGCTATACGCTGCGCAAAATGAGGGTGACGTACGAGGCGGAGTTTACCGCCGCCATACAGAACCGGCTTGATGCTTTCGCAAAAACGCGAAATTACGACAATATACTCTCTGCCGCCACCTACGTCACATCCACAGTGCCGAAATTCGCGGCGGAAGGACAATACGCGGTGGAATCGCGCGATGCCACCTGGGCAAAATCATACGAGATTATGGGCGCTGTGCTGGCCGGAACGCGGCCCATGCCCACTCTTGAGGAAGTTCTCAGGGAACTGCCTGCGCTCGCATGGCCGGATGAGGCAATGTCGTGGGCCGGGTAAAGCGCATCCTCATAGCGTTTGATCAGCTGCTCAACGCCTGCGCGGGCGGTTGGCCCGATGAAACGCTCTCCTCCCGCTGCTGGAGATGGGAGCAGTCCGGCCGCCGCTCCTGGCCGCGCAGACTGATCGACAGGGTGGCGCTCATATTCGGGGATATCGATCATTGCCGGGAGAGCTACGAAAGCGAACGCAAGGGGCGGCAACTGCCGCCGGAGTTGAGGGTGGACAAGGCGTGAGCAGGAAAAAAATTTGGGCACATGCTTGGGCACATGTGAGGGGTGACAAAACAAGATACGGCGGTAGAAAAATGATGTGCCCTGCGAGATGATTTTCAATTATTTCTTTGTATTAGCATGAGTTCACGGCGTTCGGGACGCTGAGGCCGGAGGTTCAAATCCTCTCATCCCGACCAGAGATTACAAGAGGTTATGATGCAAAATCATAGCCCCTTTTTCTGATCCGCCTCCCGCTTGCCGGTGCGACCCCCCGACAATCTGCACGATGAGGTTGATCGGGCGGGGCGCAGGGGAAAGAAGCATGGGAGTTTTGCCGTAATCCTGTTGCGGAGCGGCGTAAGCTATTTCCCCTGCCCGGCGGCGCGTTGCCCGGCGTTGTCCGCAAAAAGGCGGTGCAGGTTTTCGCTGTCGAGCGGCGTGAGGTTGAAGCGCATGCCGGCTTCGTCCAGTATGGAGTTCAAGGAGCGCGCGGGATGTTCCTTCCGCGTTTCCGCCACGAAAGCCGCGGCCCTGCGCACGAGTTCGCCGTGGGAAATGATGCTTGACATGCCGCTCCTCTCCGTTCAGGTTGCCGAACAGGCGTTAAATCTAGCCTATAACGCGGCCTTCGGCAATCGCCCTTCCTTCCATCTTTGATACGGAGTTTTTGTGGATTCTCTCTTCAGCGCGCTTATCATAAGCATCGTGCAGGGCCTGACGGAATTTCTGCCCGTCTCTTCCACCGGGCACCAGATCATCACGGCCGATCTGCTGGGCCTGACGGATCAGAAAATGGCCACCTTCGAGGTGGTTATCCAGTTTGGCTCCATTCTGGCCGTGGTCATCATCTATTGGGAACGTTTTTGGGGGCTGCTCAGGCCCGACCCGTACAAGCGCTTTTCCGGCCTGCGGGGCATCGCGCTGCTGATGATCACCTCGTTTCCGGCTTCGCTGGTCGGGCTGCTGGCGCATTCCCGCATCAAGGAACATCTCTTCACGCCGGCCGCCGTGGCGTTGGCGTTGGGCGCGGGCGCGCTCTGCATGATAGCCGTGGAGCGCCTGGCCCGCGACAGGCGGCCCCGCATTCTGGCGCTTGACGAAATAACGCCCGCCGTGGCCCTGGGTGTGGGCCTGTGCCAGTGCTTCGCGCTCTGGCCGGGCTTTTCGCGCTCCGGCTCCACGATCATGGGCGGCATGCTGTTCGGGGCCAAGCGCGGCGTGGCGGCGGAATATTCCTTCATCGCGGCCGTGCCGATCATGACGGCGGCCACCGGCTACGAACTGCTCAAGAGCGCCCATCTTTTCACGGCGGCGGATCTGCCCTTTTTCGCCGTGGGCATGATCGGAGCTTTTTTGTCCGCCTGGGTGGCCGTGAAAGCCTTTATCGCGCTGGTCGGAAGGATGAGCCTCGTGCCTTTCGCGGCGTACAGGCTGCTGCTGGCGCCGCTGGTTTACTATTTTATGGTGAACTAAAGCAGATTACCTTTGAAACGCTCGCTTCGGCGTGGCCGGCGAAAGTAAATTTCACCCACGCCTGCGCGGCGGCCGGCGCTTTTCGCCGGCAGAGCATCTGAACATTTCAATGGTAAAGTGCTCTAAAATTTTTTCTGCATATTTCTGGATAAGTCTCCGGTTGCCGTTGTCTTATAACGAAATCAGGAGCTGCTGCGCCGGAGTTTTCGTTTTCCGCCGAGGGTGAGCTTTGTATGAAGGGAATGTGCTCTTGCGGTGCTCGACCGGAATAAAAAGCGAAATTCGACAAAGGCGGGAACGAAAAGACCGGAGTGCCTCTTCATTCAAAAACCGCCGGCAGATCCGCCAGCAGGGGCCAGTTCGCGTCGCGCTCGGCCACGAAAGGTTCGCAGCGGGGCCAGTCCACGCCCAGGGTCGGATCGTTCCAGCGCAGGCCGCCCTCGCGTTGCGGGTCGTAATAGGCGTCAACCTTGTAGAGGAATTCCGTGCCCGGCTCCAGGGTCATGTAGCCGTGGGCAAAGCCCTTGGGCACGAGCAGGCGCAGAAAATTCTTTTCCGAAAGCACGAGGCTGAAGGCCCGGCCGAAGGTGGGCGAGGAGCGGCGCAAATCCACGGCCACGTCCAAGGCGGAGCCGCGAATGACCCACACAAGCTTGGTCTGGGCCGAGGGCGGCGCCTGATAGTGCAGGCCGCGCACCACAAAGGCGTCCTCCGAGCGTGCGTGGTTGTCCTGCACGAAGCGCACGGGCTGATCAGGCCGCAGAAAAAATTCTTCCCGAAAGCTTTCCAGAAAAAACCCCCGCGCATCCCTGTGCACGCGGGGTTCGAGAATGCGCAGGCCCGGCAGGCCGGTTTCGCGTATCTGCATGCGGTTTCCCCCATCTCAACAAAGGGAGCAAAAAGCTGTGCTTTTTGCTCCCGAAATCGTTGTGCGCACAAAGTGGTTTGTTCTTGCTCGGCGGCGCGGCGGGTTTGCGTCCGCCGCCGCTCCGATGCTTCCGGAAATAAGAATAGCCGACGCGCGGCTCATGTCAATGCATTTTGCGTTTGCCGGGAACGGAAGCCGTCTCCCGCTCCCGACAATTTTTACAGTGTTTCAGGCAGTGTCGTCACGAGACGATTTTTTGTTCTCCGGCAAGGAAGATGAGTCTTTTATGGAGAGAGTGGACTCTTATCGTCCTCGACCGGAATAAAAGGCGAAATCTGACGCCGCCGGAGGAAAAAAGGCGCTCGTGCCGACGCTGCCTAGGCAGTGCCGCCGGACTTCACGCCGAAAATCTGTCCCTGGCCCGGCACAACGCGAAAAACCTGCACGTTGAATTTGCCCCGTTTTTCCGGACTGCAGCGCGCGCAGCCGTCGGTTAAAAAGAGGCAGTGAGCGTCGAGTTCCAGAGGGTCTATGCCCACACCCGCCAGCATTTCGGTGGCGCGGCCCCGCTCCCATAACACGGGCTGCCCGCAACGGGCGCATTCCACAATCATAAGTTCCGGGTCGTAGCCCGGATTAAAGGCTGTTGAAGGAGAATGCGCGGGGATCCGGTGGATTCTGTTCTGCAGTCTGTATCGCATCTGTTCCTCCGCATGCTGTTTCGGAACGTCCGCACTTTTTTCGGAATGTAGACGCCCTCTCCGAAGAATAATGCCGTCCCGCATCAAGGCAAGACCGCACAGGAAAGCCTCCGTTCGGGCTTTTCGTGCCGGGGCGCCCGGCGGGACATCCCGTTCGCGGCGCGCAGGCGTGAAAAGCTCTCCCTTTATGCATACCTGAATTATATCTGCGCACAAGTTTTTTTTTCATGTGCCGCGATACCGAAACGAAGCGTCCGGGCCGCTCTTGTCCTCCGACGCGCAAGAGGCTACACTCCGTGTCGATTCCCCGAACCCTACCGGGCCGCCCGCGCGGTCCGTCGAGATATTCCCTCATGCACGCACCCGCCTCCCGGCCCATACGCCTGCTCCCGACCGAACTGCGCAACCAGATCGCGGCCGGCGAGGTTATCGAACGCCCGGCGGGCGTGGTCAAGGAGTTGGCGGAAAACAGCCTGGACGCCGGAGCCCGCAACGTGCGCGTCGTTCTGGAACAGGGCGGCCAGAGCCTCATCCTGGTGCAGGACGACGGCTGCGGCATTGCCCCCGATGAACTGGAACTGGCCGTCACCCGCCACGCCACCAGCAAACTGGAGGATCTGGCCGGGCTTTCGGCCGTCGCGAGCTACGGTTTCCGGGGCGAAGCCCTGCCGAGCATCGCCTCGGTCTCGCGCTTCACGATCACTTCCGTCCGCGACGGAGACGACGCGGAAACGGCCCTCTGCCTCGAAGTGGAGCACGGCCGCGTCACGGGCTCCCGCCCCGCGGCCCTGCGCCGGGGCACCAGGGTGGAAGTGCGCGATCTTTTCGCCAACATTCCGGCCCGCCTGAAATTTTTGAAAAGTCCGGCCACGGAGCTCAAGCGCGCCCAGGATCTGCTCTTCCGTCTGGCCCTGGCCCGGACGGACGCCGCCTTTGTGCTCGAAACCGGGGGCCGCGAGCTCATGCGCCTGCCCGCCGGCCAACGCCTGCGGGAGCGCCTGGCCGCGCAGTGGCCGCCTTCGGTCATGGAGGGACTTAAGCCCTTTGACGGCTCCCACCAGGGCATACGCGCGCACGGTCTGGCCGCCGGCCCCGAGGGCAGCCGCCCCAGAGCCGACCACATCCTTTTCTACGTCAACAGCAGGCCGGTGAACGACCGCCGCCTGCTCGCGGCCGTGCGCGAAGCCTACAAGGGCCGCCTGACGACCAGGGATTATCCGCAGGTGGTGCTTTTTCTGGAGATTGATCCGCAGGAAGTGGACGTCAATGTCCACCCGACCAAATCCGAAGTGCGCTTCAGGGACGAACAGGCCGTGTTCAGCGCGGTGCTGCGCGCCCTGAACGCCGCGCTGCGGGAAGAGGACGCGTTTCCCGCTCCCCCCGCTCCTTTTGTTCCGGCAACGGAGCCGCGCGTTCCGCCCCTGCGCCTTCTGCCGCCGCGTGAAGATGTTCCGCCCGCGGGCGCTCCGCGTTCCGGAAACCCGGCCCCCCGGCCTCAAGGTTTTTGGGGCGCGGCGGATGCGGAACGATCCGTTGCGCGGGCCATGTCCCCGCCGGCGGGGCCGTTGCGCGGCGGGGCCGCCGAGCCGGCTGCGCTTTACAGCGCCGAACTTCCGAAAACTCCTCCAATCCCGCCGATCCTCGCGGAGAAACCCGTGCGCATGCCGGGCATTCCGGCGCTCGCCGTGCGCGTGGGGCCGTATGTGTTGCTGGGGCAAATCGCGGATTGTTATCTTATCCTCAAGGACGAGGAAGCCGATGCGCTGGTGCTGCTGGATCAGCACGCGGCGCACGAGCGCGTGCTTTTCGCGCGCATGGAGCGCGGCGCGCTCGCCGGCCGGGGCCGGGGGCTGATGCTGCCGCTCGAACTGCCCCTGCATCCGGCGGAATCAGAGCGCCTGCGCGAACTGGACGACAAAGCGGCCGCACTGGGTTTTGAACTGCAGGAAGAGGACGGCATGCTCCGGGTGCGCGCCGTTCCGCCCATGTTCGAACGCAATGATGCCGCCCGCTTTTTGCGCGAACTGCTGGCCGGCGGCCTGGACGGCCCGGAAGATATGCTGATCCGCGCCGCCTGCCGGGCGGCCGTCAAGGCGGGGCAAAAGCTCGGCCCGGATGAGGCGGCCTGGCTTATCGAACAATGGCTGGCCCTGCCGGCGCAAACGCGCGGCTTCTGCCCGCACGGCCGCCCCTGCGCGTTGCGCTTTACCCCGGAAGACCTGGAAAAACTCTTTAAAAGGCGCGCATGATCGTTCGCATCCTTCTTCTCCTTCTCTGCCTGGGCTGCGCGGCCCCCGCGGCCGCCGTCACGGAAGGCGGGCCGCGCGTCGGCTTCAAAACCCTGGGACTGTGGCAGGCGCAGACGCAGACGCGCGCCGATCTGGCCGTCTGGTATCCCACCTCCCGCGCTCCGTCCGAACTGCGCTACGGCCCCTGGACAATCAAGGCGGCACGCAACGCCAAGGAGTTGCCGGGGCGCTTTCCCCTGCTGCTGCTTTCCCACGATTCGCCGGAAGATCGCTTTTCCCATCACGAGACCGCCGAAGCGCTGGTGCGCAGCGGTTTTGTCGTTGCCGCCCTGACCCATTACGGCGACAACATGAACGACATGGGCTATCTTTTCACTTTGGAGCAGTTGCGCTCCAGAGTAGCCCAACTCGAAACCGCGCTGGACGCGCTGCTCAGCCATGCGGAAACCAAGGATCTCATCGATCCGAAGCGCATCGGCATCATCGGCTTCGGCGTCGGGGCCAGCGCGGCCCTGATGCTGGGCGGCGCGGCGCCGGACGGCCGGGATTGGCCGCTGTACTGCGGCCGGGCGGAACGGGACGATCCCTACTGCTCCCCCTGGGCCGTCGAACGCATGGACACACTGGCCGCCGGATTGCCGCTCGCGCTGCCGCCGCTCGACAAGCGCATCAAGGCCGCTGCCGCCGCGGCCCCGGCCTACGGCATGCTTTTCACCAGGGAAAGCCTGCGCGGCCTGCATATACCGCTGCTGCTGATGCGGGCAGAGTCGGACCGCATCAACCGTGCGCCCCTGCACGCCGACGCCATCAAGGACGCCGTTCCCGGCCATGTGGAATATGTTGTCATCCCCGGGGCGGACGCCGCCTCCCTCATGTCTGCCTGCCCGCCTTCCCTGCTGCGCGATCTGCCGGAACTGTGCAGCAAGGTCGACCCCAAACAGCGCGCCCGCATCCACCAACTGCTCAACAAGTCGCTGGTGCGATTCTTTCTGGAGCACCTCGGGGGGCTTGCACCCGAAACGGCCGAAACCCCGCCGCCCCAGACCATGGCGTCCGAACCGCAACAGGCGCCGCCGGCGCCTGTTCAGAGCGAACCCAAAACCAAGGGTAAGAAGCGGAAAAATCCCCCCGCCGCTCCTTGACAGACGCGTTTGAAACCGCATAATATTACATAGCCGGATTGCCCGCTAAAGCTTGTGCATGATCGGGGTCGGAAGATGTAAACTGTTTGTTGTTTCGGCTTGTTGGATTGCGTTTTTGTCGGAACCGTCCCTTCCCCGCATGCAGAGGTGCGCTATGTACCCCTCCCCGCTCCCCGGCGGAGCCTCCCTTCAGCCTTCTTCCCCGAACAGCCCGGCGCGGCGCGCGCTTGCGGCGGTGCTGTGCGCGGTCTTCCTGTTCGGCGGCTTCACGCCCGTTGCGGCGGCCGACGAGGGTTCGCCCCCGCCTTCCTGGATATATATGCCCCCCAACCCCCGCGCCATTTACATCGGCATCCACGGCGGCACCGTGCCCGTAAGCCTGCTCACCAGCAGGGACGGCACGCACATGGTGGCTCAGGTGGGCAGGACGGGCAACGATTTTCTGCGTATCCTCAAGGCCGATCCGCCGGCAAACGGACGCCCGGCGGCCCAGGCTCCCGCCGCGCCCGCGGAACCGCAGGCCGCCGCGCAGGAAGACGGCGACGCCGCCGCTCCCGCCGTTGTCGAAACCGCGCCGCCCTCCCCCCTGCCTTCCCGTTTCGCGGCCAACGCCACCGTATTCATGGCGGGCACGGCGCTCGGTGCCATGCCGGTTATTTACGCCACGGGACGCAGTTTTGCGGGCATAGCCCATATCTATGGGGACTGCCTGCCCTTCGGCCTTTCCGAAAACTCCACCCTGCTCGAAGGGGCGGTCAAGGGTCCGCTCAAGGCAACCAAGAAGGCCAAGGTTGCAAAGCCCCGCAAATTGCAACGCGTGGACATCGACATGCTCAATTAGAGTATTTTTCTTTTGAAAATGCTCTGAAGACGCGGAACGAAGTGAAGCGACTCCCGCCCCGCAGGCGCAGGCGAAATTGCATTTCGCCGTGAAAGGCGCAGGGAAAATTTTTTCTCTTTCACAGGCCGCATGTTCGGCAAAGCCGTCAAAGCCGGATTACCATATGAGAATCCAGTGCTTTGGGAATCAATCGTTCCCCGACCCCGGCTCTTCCCTTTGCACCAGCACGAAGACGATGCGGCGCTCGGCCAGGCTTTCCACGGTAAAGCGCCAACCGTGGTGGACGAGCGAGTCGCCGGCCTCCGGCAGCCTGCCCAGCCCGGCCAGCATGAACCCGGCCAGGGTGGTGTAGTCGTTGCCGTCGCCGGCCAGATCGGGGATGTCGAGCGTGGATTCCAGCATGTGCACGTCGGCCGCGCCGGCAATGCGCCAGCCGCCTTCCGGCAGCGGGGCCACGGTGGGTTCCTCGCCCGGGGGCTGCAAATCGCCGGCTATGGCCTCGAAGAAGTCCATGAAGGTGATCAACCCTTCAATGGAGCCGAATTCATCCGCCACAAAAACCACATTGGCCGGGGCTTTGCGCAGCGCCTCCAGCAGGTTGACGGCGCGCATCGATTCCGGCACGAAGACGGGCTTTTGCAGGGATTCCTTGCGGATTGCGCCGTGGCGGGTCAGATCGTCCAGCAGGGCGGCGGAGTGCCCCACGCCCAGCAGCGTGTCGAGTCCGCCCCGGCAGACGGGCAGAAAGCTGTAGCCCGCCGTGGACAAGGCGGCGCGCTGGGCTTCCGGGCCGGCCTCCAGGTTGATGAAGGTGATGTCGGTGCGGTGGGTCATGATGGAGCGAGCCGTGCGTTCGGAAAGCGTGAGCACGCGGCTGACCATGCCGATTTCGGCGGAGGCGAACACGCTTTCCGTCGCCTGTTCCCCGCCGGCCGGAACGGCTTCGGGAACAAGCGCGCTTTGGGAAGGCAGGCCGCCGAGAAGGCGCATTACGGCTTCGGCCGTGCGCAGGCGCATGGGCCGCCTGCGTTCGTGCTTGCGCGCGTTGTGCAGCGCTGCCTGGTTGAAGCATTCGATCAGAATGGAAAAACCGATGGCGGCGTAGAGATAACCCTTGGGCAGATGCACGCCCATGCTTTCCGCGATCAGCGAAAGGCCGATGAGCAGAAGGAAGCTCAAACAGAGCACCACCACGGTCGGGTGGGCGTTGACAAAGGCGGTGAGGGGCTTTGACGCCGTGAGCATGAGGAGCATGGCCACCACAACGGCGGCCATCATCACCGGCAGTTGGGTCATGATGCCCACGGCCGTGATCACGGCATCCAGGGAGAAAACCGCGTCCAGCACAACTATCTGGGTCACGACCACCCAGAATGCGGCGTAGTGGCGGCTCTGGCCCGTGGAATGAGGCACGCTCTCCAGCCGCTCGTGCAGCTCCATCGTGGCCTTGAAGAGCAGAAACAGCCCCCCGACCAGCAAAATGAGGTCGCGCCCGGAAAAGGGGTGATCCCGGACGGAGAAAATCGGCTCCCGCAACTGGGTGAGCCGCGACATGAGCGCCAGCAGGCCGAGCCGCATGCCCAGAGCCAGACCGAGCCCCAGCCTGCGCGCTTTTTCCCGCTGCTCCGGCGGCAGTTTGCCCGCCAGAATGGCGATGAACACCAGATTGTCGATGCCGAGGACAACCTCGAGCACCACCAGCATGCCGAATCCGACAAGGACGGACGGGCTGAAGAGGGTCTCCATAACTCAGAGCGAACCGGCTTTGAACGTATACATACCCATGCCTTTAAACGGCTTCCGCCCGCGCGGCCGCCGGAGCATTACATGCTTTAAGCCCGATGCGGTTTTTCGAGTTTTTCGTGCGCGGCGGCCATGATGAGCTTGATGCGGTTGATCTGGTTGGCCTCGCTCGCGCCGGGGTCGTAGTCGATGAGGCCTATGTTGGCCTCGGGCCAGCGCCGCGTCAGCTCCTTGACCACGCCCTTGCCCGTGATGTGGTTGGGCAGGCAGCCGAAGGGCTGGAGGCAGAGGATGTTGGGCACGCCGTTTTGGATGAAGTTTATCATATCCGCCGTCAACAGCCAGCCCTCCCCGGCCTGGTTGCCCAGGGAAACAACCTGGGTGGCCATGCCTCTGAGTTCGCTCAGACGGGGCATGTTGCCGAAGCGCGGAAAGGCTTTTAATGCCTTGCGGGCACTGCGGCGCATCCATTCCACGAACTGGATGCGGAGAAAGTCGGCCGCCGCCGTTTTCAGGCTGCCGCCGAGTTTTTGGGCCTGGAAGACGCTGTCGTAGAGATCGTAAAGCACGAAGTCGATGATGTCCGGCAGCACGGCTTCCCCGCCTTCGGCCTCCACCAGCTTCACGGCGTTGTTGTTGGCGGCCGGGTGGTATTTGAGCAGGATTTCTCCCACTATGCCCACCTGGGGCTTGGGATCGTCGCGCACGGGAATGCCGGCGAAGTCTTCGGCCATATGCAGCATGGCGGCGTCGTGCTCTTTGCGCGGCTCACCCCCCAACAGGTTCGCGCGTATATGGCGCGTCCAGCGTTCGACCAGGCGTTCCGCGTCGCCGGCGTTCTTTTCGTAGGGACGGGTACGCAGGCAGAAGCGTTGGAGCAGATCGCCGTAAATCGCGGCCCGCATGCCGCGCCTGAGCAGCGTGCCGTCCACGTTGAAGCCGGGATGCTCGTCCATGCCGGCCACGTTGAACGAAAGCACGGGAATGTGGTGCAGCCCGCTTTCATACAGGGCCTTGCGCAGCAGGGGAATGTAGTTGGTGGCGCGGCAGGAGCCGGCGGTCTGCGACAGCAGCAGGGCCGTGCGTTCGGGGTCGCAGTCCCCGCTTTCCAGGGTGTGCATGAGCTGGCCTATGGCGACCAGGGCCGGGTAGCAGGCGTCGTTGTGCACGTGGGTCAGGCCGCTTTCCACGGCTTCGGGATTGAACTTCTCCAGCAGGCGGGCGCGGTGGCCGCCGCGGTGGAACACTTCCTCTATCAGCGGAAAGTGCAGGGGGGCCATCTGGGGAATGAGCAGATCGTGCGTGGCGCGCATGGAATCGGTAAACAGCACGCGTTCGGTCCGGCTCTCCTGCGGCGGACTCAAATCCGCGAAGGGCCGCCCGCCGGAGGCGCGCTGCTTGTCACGCACGGCGGCCATGAGCGAGCGTATGCGTATGCGCGCCGCACCCAGGCTGGAGCCTTCGTCGATCTTGATCAGCGTGAACATTTTTTCGCCGCGCGCCAGAATCTCCGCCACCTGATCCGCGGTCACGGCGTCGATGCCGCAGCCGAAGGAAGTGAGCTGCACCAGTTCCAGATGGGGCCGCTGCGCCGCCAGCGCGGCCGCGTGGTAGAGGCGGGAGTGATAGCTCCACTGATCCACCACCCGCAGGTCACCGGGCTGCGCCAGATGGGCGATGCTGTCTTCGCTGAGCACGGCCGCGCCCAGCGAGCAGACGAGATCGGGCAGGCCGTGGTGGATGCCGGGGTCGGCATGGTAGGGCCGGCCGGCCAGAATGACGCCGAAGCTGTTGGTCTGCTCGATCCAGGCCAGGATGCGCTCGCCCTCGGCCCGCAGTTCGGCCCGATAGTGTTCGTGTGCGGCGGCGGCCCTGCGCACGGCCCTGCGCAGTTCGCCGGCGGGCAGGCCCAGTTCTCCGCGCAGAACGCGCACCAGCGCGCTGTGGCTTTGCAGGGTGAGGAAGGGGGTGTGGACGGTGATGCCCCGGCTGTGCAGATCCTCGGCGTTCAGACGCACCACCTGGGGATATCCCGCTACCACCGGGCAGTTGAAATCCGCGCTGCCGGGCGGCTTGCCGAGGCGTTCGGCCGTGTTGATGCAGGGGAAGAAAATGCGCGTCAGACCCCTGTCCATGAGATCCTGCACATGCCCGTGCGCCAGTTTGGCCGGGTAGCAGACGCTTTGCGAAGGCATGGAGGCCAGCCCGGAATCGTACAGCGTGCGGGAGGTGGGAGAGGAAAGCTCCACCCGGTAGCCCAGTTCCGTGAACAGGGTGAACCAGAAGGGGTAATTCTCGAAGATGTTGAGCGCGCGGGGAATGCCGAGCCGCCCGCGCGGGGCCTTGCTCTCCGGCAGGGGGTGGTAATGCTCGAAAAGGCGCTGCTGCTTCCAGGCGAAAATATCGGGCATGGGCGGGTGTTCGGGCCGCTTTTTGCCGTTGCCCTTGGTGCAGCGGTTGCCGGTGCGGAAGGTGCGGCCGTCGGAAAAGTTCGAGGTGGTCAGCACGCAACGGTTGTGGCAGCCCGGGCAGCGGGCCGTGGACGTGGTGCAGGAGAGGTCGCGCATGGCCGCGGCCGAAAGCAGGGAAGACATGCCGTGCTCGGCCGCGCGCTCCCGGGCGATGATGGCCGCGCCGTAAGCGCCCATGAGGCCGGAAAGATGCGGGCGGTAGACCTCGCGGCCCAGCAGCAGTTCCAGGGCGCGCAACAGCGCGTCGTTGTTGAAGGAGCCGCCCTGCACCACGATGTTGTCGCCCAGTTCCTGGGGCCGGCGTATGCGCAGCACCTTGTACAGGGCGTTGCGGATCACGGAATAGCACAGGCCGGCCGCGATATCCTCCACCTTGGCCCCTTCTTTCTGGGCCTGCTTGACCTTGGAGTTCATGAACACCGTGCAGCGCGTGCCCAGATCGACGGGGTGGCGGGAGGTGAGCGCGCAACGCACGAAATCGTCTATCGACATGTTCAGCGTGGCCGCGAAATTTTCCAGAAAGGCCCCGCAGCCGGCCGAGCAGGCCTCGTTGAGCGAAATGCCCTGGATGCACCCATCCTTGATCTTCAGGCATTTGATGTCCTGGCCGCCTATGTCGAGCAGGAAGCTGACGTTGGGGCGCAGAGAGCAGGCCGCCTTGCAGTGGGCCACGGTTTCCACCTCGGCGATGTCCACGCCCACGGCCACGCAGGCGAATTCCGCGCCGTAACCCGTGGCGGCCGCGCAGCGCAGGTGAGCGGAGGGGGGCAGGGAATCGAGCATTTCGGCCAACATGGCGGTGATCACCGGCAGCGGGTTGCCCCGGTTGCGGCGGTAGCCCTGCGCCAGTACGCGGCCCAGGGCGTCGATCAGCACGGCCTTGACGGTGGTGGAGCCCACGTCCAGGCCCAGAAAGACCTCGCCGGTGGAGGTGGCGGCGTCGCTGTGGGGCACCTGTTCCAGATCGTGCCGGGCCTTGAAGGTCGCCCGCGCGTCCTCGTTTGCGAAGAGCGGCACGAGTCCGTTGGGGCTCTGCCTGTAGCCGCGTTGCGAGGCCGCGAAGCGGCGGCGCAGTTCGGCCAGGGGCAGAGGAGGGCCGACGGCGGAAAGCGCTGCTCCCAGCGCCACCGTGTACTGGGCCTGGGGCAGGCGGATGCTGTGCGCTTCGTCCAGGCCGAGGGTGATTTCAAAGCGCCTGCGCAACTGGGGCAGAAAGTGGAGCGGCCCGCCCAGAAAGGCCACGTGGCCCTTGATGCTTCTGCCGCAGGCCAGGCCGCCGATGGTCTGATCCACCACGGCCTGGAAGATGGAGGCCGCAATGTCTTCGCGGGCCGCGCCCTCGTTGATCAGGGTCACCACGTCCGTCTTGGCGAACACGCCGCAGCGGGCGGCAATGGGATAGACCACGGTGTGCTTCGCGGCCAGGGCGTCCAGGCCGGAGGCGTCGGTGCGCAGAAGCGCGGCCATCTGATCGATGAAAGCCCCGGTGCCGCCGGCGCAGTTTTCGTTCATGCGCTGGTCGATGTTCTGGCCGAAGAAGAGGATTTTCGCGTCCTCCCCACCCAGCTCGACGGCCACGTCGGTTTCCGGGGCCAGACTGCGCAGGGCTTTGGCGGCCGAACGCACCTCGTGCTCAAAGGGAATGCCCAGCACCGTGGAAAGGGCCAGCGCGCCGGAGCCGGTCATGGCCATGCGCGCGTTCAGGTGGGGATAGAGTTCGCCCAGTTCCTCGATCAGCAGACCCAGAGTGGCCAGGGCCGCCGCGCCGTGCCGGAGATAGCGGGTTTCCACAATCTCACCCGCCGGATCGAGCAGCAGGGTTTTGACCGTGGTGGAGCCGATGTCTATTCCGAGGCGATGAGGAGCGTCTTCGTTCATAGGGGTGTGGGTGCGGCCTCCGGCGGCCGCTTCTACGGCGTGATGGCCTCCAGTCCATCCATGTAGGGGCGCAGGGCCTTGGGCAGAACGACGGAGCCGTCCTTCCGCCGGCCGTTTTCAAGCAGCGCGACCAGCGCGCGGCCCACGGCCAGGCCGGAGCCATTCAACGTGTGCACGAATTCCGGCTTGCCCTGGGCGTTGCGGAAACGCGCCTGCATGCGACGGGCCTGGAAGGTTTCGCAATTGGAAACCGAGGAAATTTCGCGCCAGTTGTTCTGGGCGGGCAGCCACACTTCCAGGTCATAGGTCTTGGCCGAGCCGAAGCCCATCGCCGGCTTGGCCATGTCCGAGGCGCCCGCGTTCGTCGTCATGATGAGGATGACGGTGCGGAAGTCGACGGACTTGCCGTTGTGGTCGGTCAGCTTGCCGTGATCCATGACCTGCAGAAGAATGTTGAACAGGTCGGGATGTGCCTTCTCGATCTCGTCCAGCAGCAGCACGCAGTGCGGATGCTGGTCGATGCCGTCGGTCAGCAGGCCGCCCTGGTCGAAGCCGACGTAGCCCGGAGGCGCGCCGATAAGGCGGCTCACCGTGTGCTTCTCCATGTATTCCGACATGTCGAAGCGCAGCAGCTCGATGCCCATGAGGTCGGCGAGCTGCTTGGCGACTTCCGTCTTGCCGACGCCGGTCGGGCCGGAGAACAGGTAGCAACCGATCGGCTTTTCGGGCTCGCGCAGGCCGGCGCGCGACAGCTTGATCGCCGAAGCGAGAGCCTCGATCGCCAGATCCTGACCGAACACGACGCGCTTCAA
>JAVBNZ010000021.1:0-11651 GCA_031551145.1 Desulfovibrionaceae bacterium
TCGCTGGATATCGACGACGGCATGCGCCTGTGCGTGTGCGGGGCGAACGGCACGGGCAAATCCACCCTGCTGCGCATGCTGGCGGGCAAGGAAGCGCCGGACGCGGGCAAGGTCGTACCGGGCCGGGGCTGCCGCATCGGCTATGTGGAGCAGGAACTGGACGCGGCGGATCTGGCGCGCCCGCTGATGGAGTGGGTGCTGGAAGTTCTGCCGGACTGGAACGAATTCTGGCGCGACTGGGAACATGCGGCCCAGGCCGGGAACGAAGCCGGCCTTGCGGAACTGACGGAGCGCCGGCACGAACTGGAAGTGCGCTACGGCTACAATCCGGAGCAGCGCGCCCTGGAAGTGCTGACCGGTCTGGGATTCACGGAGCGGCGGCGCGGGCGGCTGCTGGGGCAGCTTTCCGGCGGCTGGCGGGAGCGGGCCAAGCTGGCGCGGGTGCTCACGGCCGGGGTGGACGCGCTGCTGCTCGACGAGCCCACGAACCACCTGGACATCGAAGCCGTGGAGTGGCTGGAGGATTTTTTGCGCGCCTTCAAGGGCGTGCTGGTCTTTGTGGCGCACGACCGGGTGTTCATGGATCGCGTGGGCACGCATGTGTTGTATCTGGGCGGGGCGCGGCCGGTGTTCCGCAAATGCGTGTACACGGATTTTCTGGCCCTGCAGGAAGAACTGGATGCGCAGCGCGAGCGCGAAAGCCGCCGCCTGCAGGAGGAACTGCGGCACAAAATGGCCTTTGTGGAGCGCTTTCGCGCCAAGGCCACCAAGGCGCGGCAGGCGGCCTCCCGCCAGAAAATGGCCAGGAAGCTGGAGCGGGAACTGGAACAGCTCAAGCCGGAGCTGAAGCGCAGGGAGCTGGCCTTCCGCTGGCCGGAACCCGCCCCTGCGGAAAAGCTCATTGTCGGCGCGGCGGATCTGGAATACCGCTTCCCGGACGGGGGCAGCAAGTGGCCCGCCCTGTCCTTCAACATTTACCGGGGCCAGCGCGTGGCTCTGGTGGGGCGCAACGGCTGCGGCAAATCCGTGCTGCTGGGGGTGTTGACGGGCAGACGGGAAAAGAGCGGGGGCTCGATGAGCATGGGCTCGGCCGTGCGCCTCGGCTATTTCAGCCAGCACCGCATGGAGACGCTGCAGGCGCAGGGCACGGTCTTAAGCGAGATACGGCGGCTTTCCGACCCGCGCATGACCGAAGAAGAACTGATGAGCGTGCTGGGCCTCTTTCTGCTGGGGCAAAGCTTTTTCGATCGGCGGGTGGAAACGCTTTCCGGCGGGGAAAAAAGCCGGCTGGTGCTGGCAAGCCTGTTCCTGGCGCGCTGCAATTTCCTGATATTGGACGAACCGACCAACCATCTCGATCTGGAAAGCCGCGAAGCGCTTACGGCGGCTCTGGAAGCCTTTGAGGGCACGCTGCTGATCGTGGCGCACGATCGTCGGCTGCTCGCCGCCGCGGCGGACGAGATATGGGAGCTTTCGGAAAACGGCATCCGCGTGTACGAGGAAGGTTTCGAGCAGTACGACGCGGCCCGGCGCGCGGCGAGGGAGCAGAAAGCGCCGGAAAAGCGCGAAAACGCGGCCCCGCGTGAAGAAGAACGCCGCCGCAAACGCGAGGAGGCGGAGCAGCGCAACGCGCTTTCCCGCAGGCTGCGTCCGTTGCAGGAGGAATACGCCCGACTGGAGCAGGCGCTGGAGGTGATTTTTCAGGAACAGGGCGAGGTGGAGGCCCGGCTGGCCGACCCGGACGTCTATGCCGATGCGGAGCAATCCAACGCGCTGCTGCGGCGTTTTACGGAACTGAAGGACGAAGGGGAGCGCGCCGTGGCGCGCATGGATACCCTGGAGGCCGAAATGGCGGAATTGAAGGCCGGAGAATGATTTCCCGCCTCCGTCTCAGCGAAAGTTTCAACATGGGCGATTCTGTTGTCCGGAGCGGAACGGCGCGGGCCCATCCGTGTATTTTGATTTTTTTGTAAAAAATGCTAGACTGTTTCCCGCAATACAAAAGAATATCTTACCACCTTGGTATATAAGGAGTTCTTATGCGTTTCCTTCCCGCGCTGCTGTGCGTGTTCATGCTGTGCGCCGCCCCTTCGGCCTTTGCGGCCGCCGGTGTCTGGCGTTTCCCGGGCACCTCCGCGCCCGAGCCCGCCGCGCCTGAACCCGCTCCGCCGCCTCCTCCTCCCGCGCCCGCGCCCGTCACACCCAAGCCGGCCGCGCCCAAAGCGCCCGCACAAAAGCAGGTTGCCCCCAAGGCCGCGCCCAAAGCGGCCGCGAAGGCCGCGCCCAAACCCGCGGAAAAGCCCGCGGAAAGGTCCGCGGAAAGGTCTGAGGAAACGATATATTGGGAAGAAGACGTCGTTCTCGACGGCGGCAACGAATCCGCCTTCGTCCGGGCGACCGGCGAGCCCGTCACCGGCACGATCCAGATATTTTATCCCAACGGCCGCGTGGCCTGGGAAACCCAATGGGTGGGCGGCAAGCTCAACGGCGTGACCAAGGGCTGGTACGAGAACAGAAAACTCAAGGAAGAAACCACCTGGGTGGACGGCAAGCTGAACGGCCCGGCGACCTGGTACGACGAAAACGGCAACATGCTCCGCACGACCATCTATGAGCACGGCAGGGATCTTGCCGCTCCCGCTGAGGAAAGAAAAGCCGGGACCCCGGCGGACGGGGACAAGCCTGCCGAAGACAAGCCGACGGAGGAAAAACCCGCGGAATCCGCTCCTCCTGCGGACAAACCGGCGCCATAGCCCCGGATTCGACAGAAAAACAAACGAAGATGCCGCAGCCTGTTGCGGCATCTTCGTTTGTTTTTCGGCTTCATGGTTGCCCCCGCCCCATGAAGGGAATCCAGGATCACGCCTACCGTGAGAATCGTGGACGCCCCATGACCCGCGCGTGGGGCGTTCGCTTTGCCGCCTCCCCCGGCAGGCCCGGCGGCGCAAAAAAGCGCCCGGCCGTTCTTGCCCAAAACGCCTTCCGATTGTACACTCTCCGGATGACAAAACTTCTTGTGCTCGGCGTGGGCAACATGCTGCTCACCGACGACGGCGTGGGTGTTTTCGCCGCCCAGGCCCTGCAACAGGAAGCATGGCCGCCCAACGTCACCGTTATGGAGGCGGGCACCTTCACCCACGATATCTTCTATCTTTTTGAAGGGTACGACGCGGTGCTGGTGCTCGACATCGTGCATTGCGGCGGCGCGCCCGGCACCATCTACCGCTTCACCGAGACCGAACTGGTGCAAAACGAAAAACAGCGCTTGTCATTGCACGATATCGACCTTATCGATTCTTTGAACATGGCGGAGATGCTCCATAAAAAACGGCCGAATCTGCTGGTGCTCGGCATGGAGCCGGCCGACTTCACCTCCTGGAACATCGGCCTTTCACCCGCCGTGCAGGATCGTTTCGACGCCTTTTTACAGGCCGCGCGCGCGGAAATAGCCGCCTGCACAGCCTGACTCTATGAGGAACAACCGATGTGCCTTGCTATCCCCGCCCAAATCGTGGAACTGCTGGAAAACGACATGGCCCGCGCCCGCGTGGGCAACAGCGAAACCTATCTCACCGCTTCCGTGGCCCTGCTGCCCCAGGCCGCCCAAGTCGGCGATTACCTGATCATCCACGCGGGTTTTGCCCTGCATAAGCTCGATCCCAAGGAAGCCGAAGAATCTCTCCGCCTTTTGCGCGAAGTCGCCATGGCGGCCGAGGGAAAAGCGGAATTTTAAAGGAAAAACATTCATGGCCGAGTATAAAGACACGCTGCATCTGCCCAAGACGGATTTTCCCATGAAGGCCGATTTGCGCCGGCGCGAGCCGGAGATGCTGAAGATATGGGAAGAGGAGCGGGCATACGAGGCCATGACGGCCGCGCCGGGCGATCGGGGCGGCCGGGGCGACTACGTGCTGCACGACGGCCCGCCCTACGCCAACGGGCACATCCATCTCGGCACGGCTCTCAACAAGATTCTGAAGGACATGGTGGTCAAGTCGCGCAACATGCGGGGCTTTGCGGCCCGCTACGTGCCCGGCTGGGACTGCCACGGCCTGCCCATCGAACACAAGGTGGAGCAGGAACTGGGCGCGCGCCGGCACAGCATGCCGATTTCAGCCGTGCGCGGGCGCTGCCGGGAATACGCGGAAAAATACATCGACATCCAGCGCGCGGAATTCAAGCGCCTGGGCGTGCTCGGCGTGTGGGAAAAACCCTATCTGAGCATGGATCCGGCCTACGAGGCCGCCACCGCCGCCACCCTGGCCGAATTTGTGGCCGCCGGCTACGTCACGCGCAGCAAAAAGCCCATTTACTGGTGCTGCTCCTGCGAAACGGCCCTGGCCGAGGCCGAGGTGGAATACGCGGATCACAGCTCCCCGTCTGTTTACGTGCGCTTTCCCCTGACCGATCCCCGCCTGAAGGAGATTCTTCCCCAGGCCGATCCCGCCAAAAGCCATGTGATCATCTGGACCACCACGCCCTGGACTCTGCCGAGCAATCTGGCCGTGGCCCTGCATCCCGACCTGGAATACGCCCTGGTGGAAGTGAAGGGCGAATACTACGTGCTGGCGCGCGATCTGCTTGCCGCCTGCGCGGAAAAATTCGGCTGGGGGGCCGTGGAGCCTCTGGCCGTTTTGCCGGGCACGGCCCTGGAAGGCCTGCAGGCCCGGCATCCCTTTTACGACCGCCCCTCCCTTCTGGTGCTCGGCACGCATGTGACGCTGGAGGCCGGCACGGGCTGCGTGCATACCGCGCCCGGCCACGGCCGCGAGGACTATGAAACCGCCCTGGCCTACAAGCTGGAAATTCTGTCTCCGCTGGACGATCAGGGCCGCTTTCTCGATTCCGTGCCCTTTTTCGCCGGGCTCAACGTCTTCCAGGCCAACCCCAAGGTCGTGGAAAAACTGAAAGAGGTCGGGCATCTTCTGCGCGAGGAGCGTATTTCCCACTCCTACCCGCACTGCTGGCGCTGCAAAAAACCGGTCATCTTCCGGGCCACGGTGCAGTGGTTCATCAGCATGGAGGCCAATGGGCTGCGCGAGCGAGCGCTCAAGGCCATACGCAACGAAGTGCGCTGGATTCCCGCCTGGGGCGAGGAGCGCATTTACGGCATGATCGCCACGCGGCCGGACTGGTGCATTTCGCGCCAGCGCCAGTGGGGCGTGCCCATTATGGCCCTGCTCTGCGAACATTGCGGCGAGGCCTGGAACGATGCGGCCTGGATGAAGGACGTCGCCTCTCGCTTCGCCGCGCATCCCCGGGGCTGCGATTATTGGTACGAAGCGCCGCTTGAGGAGATCGTGCCGAAGGCTCTGACCTGTCCTTCCTGCGGACAGGCGCGCTGGAAGCGGGAAACGGACATTCTGGACGTGTGGTTCGATTCCGGCACCAGCTTCGCCGCCGTGCTCGAACAGCGGCCGGAGTGCGCATACCCCGCGGATCTCTATCTCGAAGGCTCGGATCAGCATCGCGGCTGGTTCCACAGTTCCCTGCTGGCCTCGCTGGGCGCGCGGAACACGCCGCCCTACCGGGCCGTGCTCACCCACGGCTACGTGGTGGACGGCGAAGGCCGCAAGATGTCGAAATCCGTGGGCAACGTGGTTGCTCCGCAGGAGGTCATCGACAAATACGGCGCGGAAATCCTCCGGCTCTGGGTGTCCTCGGTGGATTACCGCGAAGACATCCGCATTTCGGACGAGATCCTCAACCGCCTCGTGGATGCCTATCGCCGCATACGCAACACCTGCCGCTATCTGCTGGGCAATCTGCACGATTTTGCGCCCGAACAGGCCGTGCCCTACGAACAGCTCGACCCGCTGGACCGTTGGGCACTGGATCAGGCCGCGCGGGCGCATCTGCGGGTGCTGGAGGCCTATGACGCCTTCGAGTTCCACAAGGTTTATCATACTCTGCACAATCACTGCGTTACGGACTTAAGCGCCCTGTATCTCGATATTTTGAAAGACCGGCTCTACGCCTCGGCGGCCGGCAGCGTGGAGCGCCGCGCCGCGCAGACCACCCTGTTCCGCGTCCTCATGCTGCTGTTGCGCGGCATGGCGCCCATTTTGAGCTTCACGGCCGAGGAGGCGCTGCGCTGCCTGCCGCCGGCCCTGCGTCCACGGGCGTCCACGGTCTTTGCCCTGCCGGCGGAAGACGAAACCGCGCTGAAAAATCTGGAACTGAGCGAGGAGGCTCAGGCGCGCTGGGCCGTGCTGCTCGGCCTGCGCACGGCCGTCAACCGCGCCATGGAGCCGATGCGCAACGAAAAAATCATCGGGCTCTCGCTTGATACCCGGCTGCGCCTGTATCTGAACGAAAAAAACCGGGCCGCGCTCGACGCTCTGGGCGCGGACGCGCGGGCCGTGTGCATGGTTTCGCAGTTGGATATCCGCCCGCTTGAAGAAGCGCCGGAAAACGCCCTGCGGCCGGAGGAAGTGCCCGGCGCGGCCTTTGCGGTGGAAAAGGCGGGCGGCGGAAAATGCCCGCGCTGCTGGCTCTATACCGAGGACGCCGGCTCCAATCCCGCGCATCCGGAACTCTGCCCGCGCTGCGCGGCGGTGGTTGCGCAAACGCGCTGAACGGAACGGCCGTGCACAGCAAATACCGCCTTCTCTTCGGGCTCGCGGCCCTGGTGTTCGCGGCGGATCAGGGCACCAAGGCTCTGATTGCCGCGTATATTCCCTTTCATTCGGCTGTGGAGGTCATTCCCGGCTTTTTCGATCTCGTGCACATCCTCAACCGGGGCGCGGCCTTCGGCATCCTGAACAACCCCGAAACAGACTGGCAGTTCTGGCTTTTTCTCTGCGCCACAACCCTGGCCGTGGGGGTCATCCTGCATCTGGCCCGCACTTCCCCGCCCAACCGCTTGCTCTTCAGCGGACTTGGCCTTATTCTGGGAGGCGCAATCGGAAACCTTGCGGACAGGCTGCGCTGGCGCGCGGTGCTGGACTTTCTGGATTTCCACGCGGCCGGGATGCACTGGCCGGCCTTCAACGTGGCGGACGCCGGCATCTGCATCGGGGCGTTTCTGACCTGCCTCGCGCTCTACAAAAGTCCGCCGGAAACCAAGGCGCACTGATGGAACAGTTGCAGTGGTGGCACTGGGTTTTGCTGGCCCTTCCCATTTTGCCGAATTTGTGGTCTATCCGGCACACGAACACGCATCGTTTCGCCAACCCGGCGGAGCGTCTGTTGTGGATGGCCCTGTGCATTTTTGTGCCCTGCCTGGGCGGGCTTGCCTACATATTTTTCGGCAGGCCCCGCGCCTTGCCGGATTAACGTTTGGAGTACGACATGAACATCGTCAAGAAATGTATCTATGCCTTTGTTCTCCTCACCCTGCCGGTGGCCTGCGCCCCGAAAAGCGATGTCGACGCGCTGCAATCCCGCGTGCGGCACCAGGATCAACAGCTCCAGCAGCTCCAGCCGGCCCAGGCCGACACCTGGGCGCAAATGCAGGCCATACGCCAGGAACTCGCCTCCATACGCGGCCAGATGGAAGAACTGCAAAGCGCCGGCGGCGCGCGCGCCCTGGTGGACAAGGTCAACAAGCACGACGCGGCTCTGCGCCAGGTGGAATCCGCCCTGGCCTTGAATTTCAATCTCGATTCCCCGGGCGGCGGCTATGCCTCGGGCTACAATCCCGGTCTCGGCGTGCAGGGGGCTCCGGCCCAGCCGGGCCAGGGCTATGCGCCTCCTCCGGCGGACGACGGATACGGCGGCGTGCCCGTGGCGACCGCGGCCCCCATCCCGCCCCAGACCGCCAAGGATACGGCCACGGCCCTGTACGACACGGGCCAGGCAGGCTTCAACAGCCGCAATTACCAGGAAGCCCTGCGCTCGTTCACGGACTTCACCAAAAATTATCCCGGCCACAAGCTCGCGCCCAGCGCCTGGTTCGGCGTGGGGGAATCCAACTTCCAGCTCAACCGCTTCGCGGACGCGGCCCTGGCCTATGACACGGTCATCACCAAGTACGGCTCCAGTCCAAAGGCCCCGGCCGCCTATCTCAAACAGAGCATAGCCTTCAGCAAGCTGGGCCAGAAGGACGCCGCCGACGCCCGGATGAAGGAACTGATCCGCAAATTCCCCAACAGCCCGGAAGCCGCGCGGGCCAAACAGATCATGCAGCAGAACAGGTAAAGCTTTTTTCGCTTTGAGATTGCCGCCCGCGGCCGGCAAAGCCGCCCTGCGCCAATCTCGCGGCAAGGATTTGCAGGCAAATCCTTGCCGAGCAGATGAACATTTTCAATGTTGGTCTGCTCTCATGCCACAGGGACGCGCCCCTTTGAGCCCTTATGATTTTACGCGCCGGAGCATGCAGCGCCCCGGCGCGGCAAGGAGTTTTCCTTTGTACCGTAAAAATGTTCATCTCACGTTTTCGCCGGAAATTTCCAACAATCCCGTAGTCTGCCGTCTGGCGCAGGATTTCGGGCTCAGCTTCAACATCCTCAAGGCCCAGATCAATCCGGGCCGGGTGGGACGCATGACGCTCGAACTGATAGGCGAGAAACAGTCCTGCGACAGTGCGCTGAAGTTTCTTGAATCCGGCGGGGTGGTTGTGGCCTCCGCCTCCCAGCGCATTACCCGTGATGAAGAAAGCTGCATGCACTGCGGCCTGTGCACGGCCATGTGCCCTTCGCACGCCCTGCGCGTGGACAGGCAGAGCCGCAGGATCGTTTTTGAACTGGAGCGCTGTACGGCCTGCGGGCTGTGTTCGGGTTTGTGCCCGGTCAAGGCCATGCACGTCGAAACCGATTAAGCGGCGCTTGGCGCGCGCCTCATACTTCGTCAGGCTTCGCTTTTTATTCCGCTCGAGGACGACAAGAGTCCACTCCCTGCATAAAAAACTCGCCTTCCTCGTCTACGACGCGCGCCGACCACCGCTTTCCCTGACAAGACGCGCTCCCGCAACTGCGAAAGCGCGCGTATCAGGGGCAAAAAAGCGTTTTCCTTGTCTGAGGCGGATAACCACGCGCGGTCCGGCCACCCGGATGCCGCTTTTCATATTGCGAGGCGCGCTTCGGCGCGCTTTTGCACATCCGCTGAAAACAGGAGGATTCGCATGCGCCGCCTCATGCCCATACTGTATTCCCTGCTCTGCTGTCTTGCCCCCTGCCTTGCCGGCGCCGCGCCCCTTGTTCTGGAAGGCAAGGGGTATTCGATACGCTTTCCGGAAGGTTGGCGGCCCAATCATCCGGGATGACCGTGACCGACTCGACCCTGCTTGCGGACGGCTATTGCGTGACCACGCGCCACAGGGAGCCGGAGCTGCCCAGAGGGTTGTCTGCCGTGCACCAACGTCTGTGCATCAGGTTTGCCGGAGATACTTCCGTTATCTACATCGGAATCCATCCGGGAAAGGTGAAGGCGAAATTCGACGAGGATTTCCGGGCCATCATAGCCGGCGCGCAGATCACAAAACGCTGAGACGGCTGTCTATGAGCGGGTTGCGGATCTTGCGCAAACTATGGAGGTTCAGCGGTCTTTCGGAGCCATGCCCGCGAGCTCCCGCGTTGAAGGGGCGATGAGCATGGCTGTGTTGTCATCGGAAAAGCGCAGCAGTTTGACCATCATGTCTTCAGGCACGCTGACACAACCCGCCGTGGGTCTGCCCGTGGAACAGTGCAAAAAAATGGCGGACCCCGCCCCTTTTATCACGGGATGCATATTGTACCCGATGGTCAGGGCGTAGGCGTACGCGGTGGTTTCTTTCGCAAGCTCTTCCGCGGAATTCCAGTCCTTGTCGGGCGTGTCGCGGGAAACCCACTGATTGTAATAGCGTGAAGACGGATCATCCACCCAGAGGTCGGCGGCGGTCAGCCTACTGTACGGCAACAACGCGCCGGGATCCTTGGCCGTGCCGAAGGCCCTGCCCAGAGTGTAGAAACCGGCGGGGGTAACGCCGTCGCCTTCCCGCTTGATGTGGCGTATGCCGTTCCGCCCTACAACTGCGGGAGAACGAAGCCGTTCCTTCCAGTGCCCGTTCTGTTTTTCAAAGGCCAGGAGTGTAGCCTGGGATGAATCGCCGTCGCCGACGACGACAAGCAATTTGTCCGCCGAGGTTGCGCTTTTCCAGGTTTCCGGGTTCAGTGATGCCTTCCTGAAAGACTCCGTCCGCGCTGCGCAGGAGGTCATCAGCAGGGCGCAACAAAAAAAGAGCAGATACAGTTTGCGCATATTTTATGCTCGATTTTGTCAGCGGTTCGCAGTGCACTCGTTTTGCAAAAAATGCATGACAGTGGGGAAAGCAGTCCCGCAAGCCCCCTGCTGCATTGCATCGGAGCGTTGCAAAATTGTCCGGTCTCCGGCCCTGTAATCAACAGACCGGGGTTTAAAAAAGATACGTAAACGACAGTCTAAGGTTGCTGCCGATGGCACGCGCGGCGTACAGGGTGGGGTCCCAGAACCGGGCGCTTCAGGTTCAGAAAATGCTGAGCGCCGCGCTCAGCGCGCCGAAGGCCAGGCCTGACGCCCCCGACCGTCTCATAATACCGTCGCACGGTACGGACATCAACGCGAAAAACGGCGGCAACCTCCGCTGCCGTGAAGATGCGCCCGATGGCGTTTTCTGATAAGAGAGCGTGTGGTTCCATACTTGCAACATATCATGAGGCAGCAAGGCCATCTGCCCCCATAAGCAATAGAGAACGGAAAGCATATGAAAAAAGTACTCGAAAAAGAAACTCCTATGCCTTCCATCCCGCCTCATTTTGCCGACGGAATTACTTCCGACATCTTGGCGGCATGGGCGGGAGAGGCCGTGTTCCAGCGCGGGCGCGCCTACTACAAAGCCGGAAATGTCCGCGATATCGCCCTCGCTTCTGAAGATCGTGTGCTGGCAACCGTTGACGGCACAAGAAGATATTCCACCATGCTTTTCCGCCAAAGCGATGGAGAACCGGCATCCGCATGCACCTGCCCCTACGGATTACGGTGTAAGCATGCGGTAGCCCTGGCTTTCGCCTGCCTGGATCTCGTCGCCGAAAAGCGGACCGTCCCTCTTGCCTCTGATGATGACAAACGCCTGCTCGACCTGAACATATCCTTTTCGGACGAAACATCGCAGGCAGAAGACTTCCCTTCCCCGCAAGGATTGGAAACCGCGCTCAAAACGCTTTCCAAAGACCAACTGATTGCCCTCGTGCTCCAGGCGGCGCGCCTTGCCCCCGAGATCGCCGCCTTGTGCCCCGGAAAAGCGGAACCACACCAAAAAAGCGTTCTGGTCATGGTAAAGGATGTGCGCAGAGCCATGCGCAAGGCGGAGGAGGAGCCGGACTGGGACGATTATTACCGGAGAGGCCCCGATTATGAACCGGTGCGCAAAAAGCTGGAAACCTTGCGGCTGGCTGGATTTCCAGCGGAGGTGCTCGATCTTGGCTTTGACCTGATTGAAGACAGCAGAAGCCGGATCGAAATGTGCGATGATGAAGGCGAGACCCATGATGCTGTTGCCGAGTGTATGAATGTTGTCCTTCAAGCCTTGCGCGACGTGGACTGGCCCATGCATAAAAAATTGCTCTGGGCTGCCGATGCGATATTGGCCGACGAATTTGCCGTCAGTGATTGCTTTTGGGAAATTCTGCGTGAAACACATGCCCCGGCGGAGTGGAGCCCCGTGGCTGACAATTTACTGTCTCGAGTTGCCGCCC
>JAVBNZ010000053.1:0-31493 GCA_031551145.1 Desulfovibrionaceae bacterium
CGTGCTGGAGGCGACGTCGTAATACGTGCCGTCCACGGTGAGATTGCGGCCTGCCAGCGTATTGTTGCCGGCTCTCAAATCCAGGTTGTTGCCGACGGTGATGTCGCCCGCGCCGGCGTTGACGTTCGCGCCCGCTCCCAGGGCAAGACTCTTGAGGGCATCCGTTTCCAGCCCCACAGATGTGAAGCTTCCGCTGTTGATCGTGGTGTTGTCGGCAAAGGAGGCAAGGCCCGACAGGTTCACCGTGCTGTCCAGGCGGTCGTAATACGCGCCGGCCACGGAGAGCTTGTTGCCTTTGAGCGTTGCGCCGTTCAGACCGGAATAATTTTTCAGATCGAGATTGCCGCCGATGGTGATATTGCCGTTTACGCCGTAACCGGCATCGACCACCGCGCCGTCTCCCAGGCCCAGCCCCTTGCCGGGAGCGGTTTCCAGGCCCACGGAATTGAAATCGCCGCTGTTGATGATGGTATGATCGTTAAAATACGCCTTGCCCGACAAGTTCACCGTGCTGTCCAGGCGGTCGTAATAAGCGCCGGCCACGGAGAGGTCGCTGCCCTTGAGCGTTGCGCCGTTCAGGCCCGAATAGTTCGCCAGATCGAGATTGCCGCCTATGATGATGTCGCCGAGCGAGTTGCCGAAGCCCGCATCAACCACTGCGCCGTCTCCCAAGCCCAGGCTTTTGCCGGGGGCCGTGGTCAGGCCCACGGAGTTGAAGTTGTCGCTGTTGATGATGGTGTGATCGGTGAAGGAGGCAAGGCCGGAAAGATTGACCGCGCTGGTCAGGTCGTCGCTGAATATGCCGCCCACGGTCAGATTGCGGCCGGCCAGCGTGTTGCCGCCCGCGCTCAGATTGACGTCGCCGCGCACGTCGATATTGCCCGCATGCAACGCGGAGCCGGCGTCCATAATGAGATCGCGGTTGCCCACGGCGTTGCTGCGGCCCACATAGAGGTCGCCCCCATCAAGCCGGCTGTCGCCGTACAGGTGGAGGGTGAAATCCACGTCCGCCCGGCCGGTTCCGGCCAAGCCGCCGTAGGAGGCATAGGCTCCGCTGCCTATATACAGGTTGCCGCCGGCGTACAGCCCGTTCGACTGAAATCCCGCAGCGCCGCCCGAAGTCGGCTGACTGTTGATCACGCCGGTGCCGAAGCTGACCTTGCCGCCGGCGGAAAACGCGCCGCTGTTGATGACGGTGTACTCGGCGGGATTGAATGCGGCGTCGCCGCTCAGGTTGACCACGCTGCTTGCGGTGTCGCTGTAGGTGCCGTTGAAGGTTATGTTCGCGCCGTTTAAAGTGCCCGCGCCCAGCGCGATGTTGCCCGCCAGGGTGGAGTCGCCGCGCGAGGTCACGTTCGCGCCGTCGCCCACGCTCAGGGTCTGTCCCGCGCCCACGGTCAGGTTGTTCGCCGAAAAACTTTCACTGTTGATGGTCGCGCTGTTGTTGAAATGGGCCGCGCCGGTCAGATCGACCGTGCTTTTCGCATCGTCGACATAGCTGCCGCCGTTGCGGATGGTAAGGTTGTTACCCGTGAGCACGGATTCCGTGGTCGAGCCGGCAAGGTTCAGGGTCGCGCCGAAGCCCGCCGAGTTGTCCACGATGATATTGGCCGAACCGCCGTTCACGGTGGCGTCCACGACGTGAAATGTGCCGGCGAGTATGCTGGTGTTGGTGAGGTTGGTGAGCGTCGCTCCGCCGGAGACGGTGAAGGTTCCGCCGGCAACTGAGTTCAGCGTGGTCTGATTCGCGGTCAGGGTATTCGCGCCTGTGATGCCCCATCCGTTCGATTCGACGTTCAATCCGGCGATATTGTTCAGAGCGCCGGAGCCCAGGTCGAGCGTACAGGCGGTCGAGCCCGCATCAAGCGTGACATTCGCGCCGGCGGTCGGCTGATCCCGATTGCCCGGCTGCGCGGTCCCGACGTTACTCCAGCCGCGTGTCGCGTCGCTCGTGGTGTCCCAGTTGCCCACGCCGCCGACCGGCGGCGGCGCGTCCGAAGAGCGGAAGGTCGCCGCAAAGGCCGCGGCCGGCAAAGCGGCGAGCGCGCAGCAGAGAAGAACGGCGAGAGGGAAGCGACGGTGACGCCGGAAAGAAAAACGTGAGGAGGTCATGGCGGCCTTCCTTAACGAGGGCGTGTGAAAGTATAATGAACACGTCCCTGTGTTCTGCATCGCGTGCCGCTCCGTCATCCGTGGGCGGCAAAATTTACCGACTAACAGTCCGAGAAGTAAGAACATGCACACGGCATGCCGCTTCTCCAACCGGTACTATCGGCCGGAAAGGCAGAAACTTAAGGCAAGGCATAGGGTATATCCGCAAAAAATTGTATGATTCCGCATAGCCCAATCGCCCGCCGGCGTCAAGATGATGGGGTTTTGAGCCGTTTTTCCAGGTACACCGCTTCGGGGCAGGGATTGTCGTAATACGGCCCGCGTTCCTCAAAGCCCAGCGTCTTGTACAACGCCAGGGCGGTCCTCATGTCGGGCAGGGTGTCCAGCAGCATGGAGGTGTAGCCCAGGCTTGTCGCGTCCTCGATCAGGCGTTGCGCGAGCATCCGGCCTATGTCCAGGCCGCGAAAGCTCGGGCGGACGAAAAGCCGTTTCATTTCGCAGCGCTCCTCGTCAAAACGCCGCAGAGCGCCGCAGCCCGCCGGTTCGCCGTCGCAACGGGCCAGATAGAGCCTGCCGTCCGGCGGGGCGTATTTGCCGGGCAGACTCAGCCGTTCCCCCTCAAAGTCCTGATAATCCAGATTCAGCCCGAGCAGGGCGACATATTCGGAGAACAGTCGCCGCACGATCCCGATGTCTTCGTAGGCCGGCTCTATGGTGATGTTCACGCTGCCTCCCGGGGTCTCTCCGTTCTGCCCGTCGCGCCGGAAGCCGCGGTCGAAGAGAGCTCCGTCTGCGCCGATACAAAATTTCTATTGCCCTTCATATTTCTGCAACTTGGCGTGCAGAGTCTTGCGCGTGATGCCGAGCCGGCGCGCGGCCTCGCTTTTGTTGCCCTGCGACGCTTCCAGAGCGTCGAACACGGCTTTGCGCTCCATATCCTCCAGCGTGCCGCCGGCCGCTTCGGCCTGCCCGCCGCCCTCCCGTGCCTCGGCAAGGAGCGCCGGGGGCAGATCGCGCTCGCCCACATACTCCCCGGCCAGCAGCACCACGGCGCGCTCCACGGCGTTTTCCAGCTCGCGCACGTTGCCCGGCCAGCAATGCCGGCACAGGCGATCCATGGCGGCCTGGGTGAACATTTTGACCTGTTTGCCGTTCTTTTGCGCGAATTTTTGCAGAAAATGTCCGGCCAGCAGTTCGATGTCCTCCGGCCGCTCCCGCAGCGGAGGCAGATGCAGGGCCACGACGTTGAGCCGGTAATACAAATCCTGCCGAAAGCGCCCCTCCTCCACTTCCCTGGCCAGATCCCGGTGTGTGGCCACCAGAATGCGCACGTCCACCCGCAGGTTTTTGTCGCTGCCCACGGGCTGGATTTCCCGCTCCTGAATGACCCGCAGCAGCTTGGACTGCGTGGAGGGCGGGATTTCGCCTATTTCATCCAGAAAGATCGTGCCCCGGTCCGCGCTTTGAAAACGCCCCTTGCGCCTGCCTTCCGCGCCGGTGAAAGCGCCCTTCTCGTGTCCGAACAGTTCGGATTCCAGCAGACTTTCCGTCAGCGCCGCGCAGTTCACGGCCACATAGGGCCCCTTGCGCCGGGCGCTGTTGTTGTGGATGGCCCTGGCGATCAGTTCCTTGCCCGTGCCGGATTCGCCGGTGATCAGCACCGTGGCTTCCGAAGGCGCGATGGCCGCCAAACTGTCCATCACCTTCCGCATGGCCGGGCTGCGGCAGATGATGCCGCCCGTGTCGAACGTGGAAGCCAGCGTTTCCTGCAACGCCCGGTTTTCGAAACGCAGGGCCGCGTGATCCAGAGCCCGTTCCAGTGCCTGACGCAAGTCGTCGAACTCCAGCGGCTTGGTCAGATAATCGTAGGCCCCGGACTTGATGGCCTCCACCGCCGTCTTGACGTCGGAATAGGCCGTCATGATCAATATGGGCAGATCCGGCGCGTCGGCCTTGATCTCGCGCAGGGCTTCCAGGCCCGATATGCCGGTCATGCGCACGTCCATAAGCACGAGATCGAAGCCGCGCTCCCGGCACAGGGCCACGGCGCTTTCTCCGTCCGCAGCGCCCTCCACACGGTAGTCCCAGTCCGCCAGCAGTGTCAGGAGCATCTTGCGGTGCCCGGCGTCGTCATCCACGATGAGAAGAGATTTTTTTTGTTTCATGGTCTTCCTTGAACGATCGAGAGCGCCGTAAAGCGGAATGTTGTGCGGTTTCGCCGCCGCAACACAACCCCAATAAAGGGTTTCCAAAGGGGTTTGCCCCTTTGGCCGCCGGAGGCAAAAATCTTTTTATGCGGGCAGGGGCAGCGAAATGGTGAACACGCTGCCCCTGCCGGGTTCGCTTTCCACGCCGATGGAGCCGCCGTGCTGCTCGACAATGCGGTGGACAAGAGCCAGACCGAGCCCGGTACCGGCGGCCCTGGTGGTCACGTAGGGGTCGAAGATCGAGGAAAGGTCTTCCGGAGCTATGCCCTTGCCGGTATCGCCCACGCGCAGCAACACTTTGCCGCCTGCCGGATCAAGAGCGGCGGAAACGCGCAGCACGCCGCCGTTTTCCATGGCCTGCACGGCGTTGAGAAAAAGATTGAGCAGGGCCTGGGTAAGCTTGTCCTCGTCGAGCATCAGGGGCGGCAGGGCGGGATCGGACGCGGATTCAAGCGAGATGGACTGGGCCGCGAGATCCGGGGAACAGAGGCGCAGCGCGCGTTCGACGATGGAATGCAGATCGACGCGGGCAAGGGTGACGGTATCCGGCCGGGCGAACTCCAGCAGGCCGGAAACCACGCGGTTGAGCCTGTCCACTTCGTCTATCAGCATGGCGGCGGCCTCTTTGTCCTGCCCTTCGGTCTTGCCTTTGAGAAAGGTGGCGAAGCCCTTGATGGAGCTTAAAGGATTGCGGATTTCGTGCGCCACGCCGGCCGCCAGATTGCCCAGGGCGCTCAGGCGTTCGCTGCGCTGGAGCTGCCGGCGCAGGCGGCGGATTTCCTGAAGATCGCGCATAATGAAAAGATAGCCGAGGAAGAGCCCGCCTTCGTTGACGATGCGCGAGGCGCTCAGGCTGATGGGGCGGGGCGGGCCGTCGGGCCGGATCAGATCGCTCTCCCGTTCCAGCACGGGTTCGCCCTTTTCCAGGTCGGCGGGAATCGCGGCCCAGTCCATGCCCGGCAACTCGCCAAGCGGCCTGCCGAACAGCGAATTGCGCTCCATGCCGAGCATTTCGGCGGCCGCCGCGTTGGCCAGGGCAATGCGGCCCGAAGCGTCGCAGGTCAGCAGGCCGAGCGGGAGACTGCCGACCATTTCCGCCGCAAAAGCCCGCGCGTCCTGCAGCAGCCGGCGGGAGACGCGGTAATTGTGCGCCCAGAACAGGGAGACAAAGCCGGCAAAGGCGGCCAGCCCCACCAGCAGGGAATTGACCACGGCGGAGCGCAGGTCGGAAGACAGCATTTCCTCCAGCGGGCCGGCGTCCAGCCCGGCAAAAATGATGCGCGTGGTTTCCGCCGGAAGCTGTTCCGGCATCCGGCCGGGGCAGGCCGGAGGACAGGTTTCGGGCTGTGCGGGGGGCCTCATCTCCGGCGGCAGCGGGGCGTTCGGCGGCACGCGCGGGGCGTTCGGCGACGGCGCCGGAGAAAGCGGGGGAGGCGACACTTCGTGCGGAAGAAGGCCGCCCATCATCATGCGCATCCGTTGCGCCCGATGGTGCCTGAAACCCGGCAGAGGAGAAAAAACCTTGTATACTTCAAAGATGCGCCGGCCGTCCGGCTGCTGCGTGATGCGCCATTTCGTACTGTCGGAAGGGTCGAGCGCGGCCAGGGTTTCGGGATCGACAAAGGAGGTCTCCGGCGCGACGCGGGCGCTGTGGGCCACAATCCGCCCTGCGGCGTCGGTGATCGCCATATAGAGAATATCCGGCTGCTTGGCGGTTTCTTCCAGCAAAAGCTGGAGATAGGGATTGCCGGCGCGCAGGGCCATATGCGTGCGGGAGCCCGCCTCCAGCGCCCAGATCAGGGCGGAGGCCCGCGCGGTAAGGCTTTGGGTCATGCGCTCTTTTTCCTTGCGCATGTTCCCGGCGGCCATCACCAGCACGGCCAGGCCGAGAATAACGGCCCCGCCGGCCAGCAGCCAGGGGGAAAGGCGCAGGATGCGCCGGGTGGAAAAACGGGTGTCGGGCATGGTGATGTTCCGGGTAAAAAGCTCTCTGCCCCGAACATGTAACTCTTTTACTCATCATGTCCAGCAAAAAGTGAGTAATCAGGTAACAGTTTCTATCGGTGAAAGGCCCTCTGAAAAATTTTATTGTTATAACTACGCATGATTCATATAAAATCAGCATCCGGCACGGGACTTGCTGTATGCTTGGCACAAGCAAGGTGGAACCATTATGTTGATGCACACTTTTCCGTTTCACGCCGTGTTCGCCGCTGTGCTCCTTGCCTCGGCGGCGGTGATTGCGGTGCTTCTGGTGCGCCGCTTCCACGGCAACACGGCGCGGGGTTTCGCGAAAGACAGGGGAGACTCCCTGGAAATCCTGAAAAATCGACTGGCCAAAGGCGAAATCGACCCTGAAGAATACGACTGCCTGAAAGACATTCTGGAAGGCGACGTCCGCAACTCCCGGCGCTGACGAACACACAAAAAAAGAAGGAGAAAAATCATGAATACAAGCAAGTTCCGTATATTGGGGTTGGGAATGACCCTGGCCGCCCTGCTCGGCTTTTCCGGCATGGCTTCGGCGGCCCAGACCGGCCCCTACGGCATGACCCCGGAAAGGCAGGCGGTCATCGAGAAGATGCACGAAGATTATTACGCCAAAACCAACGCGGTGCGGCAGCAGTTGATCTCCAAGCAGCACGAGCTCAACGCCCAGATTTACAGCCCCACGCCCGATGAAAAGAAAATCCAGGCTCTGACCAAGGAAATCTCCGACCTGCGCGGCAAGATGTTCGAAGCCCGCGTGGCACTGAAGCAGCAGATGGCCAAGGAAGGCTTCGGCGGTGGCTGGGGCCGGGGCTACGGCGGTTGGGGCCACGGCGGCGGCGGCTGGGGCCACGGCGGACGCGGCGGGTGCGGCGGATACAGCGGCGGCGGGTGCGGCCCGTGCGGCAATTACGTCGGCGAACGCTGATGATTACCATATACCCTTGAACGGTTACCGTCGGAGGACCTCCTCCCCTCCGGCAACCCATCCCTCCTTGTGCTTCGGGGGAGGACATTCCTCCCCCGAGCCTTCCCCGGACAGATGAGCCTTGAAACTCCCCTCCGGCGCGGGCGGAAGCGAATTCCATCCGCGCCGGAGGTTCATTCGTGCTTTTCAGGCGCGGATCAAACGGTGCGGGTGCTCTATGTGCCGCATCAGCGCGGCAAAGACACCGTCGATATCAAGATGGGAAGTGTCGACAAGAATCGCGTCCGGGGCGGGCTTCAGGGGAGCCGCAACACGCTCGCGGTCGGACTTGTCGCGTTCGCGTATGGCGGCTTCCAACGCGGCGAAGTCGGGTGTTTCGCCGCGCGCTTCAAGCTCGCGCAGCCGGCGCAGGGCGCGTACTCCGGGATCGGCGTCGAGGAAAAATTTGCGGCCCGCCTGCGGAAAAACCACGGTGCCCATGTCCCGGCCCTCGGCCACCAGGGAACAGCGCGCGCCCAAGGTCTGCTGGGCTTCCTTCATCAATTCGCGCACGCGCAAATCGCCGGCGATGCGCGAGGCCCAAAGGCCGGCTTCCTCGCTGCGTATGGCGTTGCCCGGCGCAATACCCCGGCTTACGAGACGCGCGCCTTCGCCGAGATCGCGCAGATCAAACTCCAGTTCGTCGAAACTCCGGCGCAGCGCCGCGTCGTCCGTGCCGACCTCGCCCTTGAGCGCAAGCGCCAGGCAACGGAACATGGCTCCGGTGTCCAGATAGGGAATGTTCAGCGTTTCCGCCATCCGGCGGGCCAACGTGCTCTTGCCCACACCGGCCGGCCCGTCAATGGTGATTATACGCGGATCGTTACGCATAAGATTTCACTTTGTGCGGCAGTTTGTCGTGTCCCGTAGAGTTTTCGGCAAAGGCACGCTCGGGGCCGCGCTGCGGCGCGGGTGAACCGCGCCTGCGCTTCCCGCGCGCTCGGCCGCTTTCGCGGCCGGTGTGTCAACAAACGCCGGCTGTCATGACCCGTATGCCGATTCGCCTTGTGCGGCAGTTGTCATGGCCGTTACGTTTCCGGCAAAGGCGTTAATTCAGCAGTTCCGCGCAAGCCGCCAGAAATATCTCGTTTTCCCGTTCCGAGCCTATGCTTACGCGCAGCAGATCCGGCAGACCGTACGATGTGAGCGGCCGGATGATGATGCCCCGGCGCAACAGGGCTTCAAAAAGCGCTTCCGCCGTAAGCGCGGCGGGCCGGAACATGAGAAAGTTCGCCTGGCTCGGCCACACGGCGCAGCCCAGCTTCTGCAGCCCCCCGGCGATGCGCGCGCGGCCCTCGCGGGTGACGCGCAACGTTTCGGCGCGGAATGTCTCGTCCTGCAGCGCGGCCAGTCCGGCTTCCTCGGCCGGCACGTTGACGGAAAAAGGCAGGCGCACCCGGCGCAGATAGTCGGCAAGCCGCGGGGGCAAAAGCCCGTAGCCCAGGCGCAGGCCGGCCAGCCCGAAGCTTTTGGAGAAAGTGCGCAGCACCGCTATGTTCGGCAGTTCTTCCAGGCGCGCCAGGAGGCTGTGCGCGCTCTCGTCGTCGGCAAAATCCATGTAGGCCTCGTCCACCAGCAGCAGGCAGCCGACGGGCAGGGAAGCGGCAAAGCGCTCAATCTCGGCGGCCGGGGGGCAGTGGCCGGAAGGATTGTCCGGCGTGGTGAGGAAAACCAGGGCCGTGCGTTCGTCCACAAGATCGCGTAATGCAGCATAATCAAAGGAAAAATCGTCTTTCAACGGCGTTTGGCGCAGTTCGACCCCGCACAGCCGCGTTTGCAGCGTGTAGATATTGAAGCAGGGCCTGAAGGCGACGACGTTGTGCGTTCCGGGCTCGGCACGCGCGCGGATGAGCAGGTCGATAATCTCGTCCGAACCGTTGCCCACAACCACGCGCGCCGGGTCAACGCCGTGCCGGGCGGCCAGGGCTTTGAGCAGGCGCGGATTGCCGCCCTGGGGATAACGGAAAACCTTGCCGGCGTGACGTTCCATGGCCTTGCGCACGAGCGGGGAAACGCCGAGCGGGTTTTCGTTGCTCGCCATCTTGATGACGCCGTCCAGGCCGAAGCGTTCCCGGATTTCGTCAATGGAAAGGCCGGGGGTGTAGGGGGTGAAGTTTTCCACAGCGGCGCGCACGCCATCGGGGCGGGTCAGAGACATATTCCTTGTCCTTATTACGGAATACGGCCTTGCCTGCTCCAACATGCGCCGGAACAGGCAAGGCACGGGATCTGTTTCAAATACTAAACGTTATAAATGCGGTTATCTGGCCGGACGTATGGTCAGCACGGGCTGGCGGGCGTGCTTGACCACCTTTTCCGCCACGGAGCCGAAAAGAATACGGTCTATGCCCTTGCGGCCGTGGGTGCCCATGACGATCATGTCCACGTCTTCCTTATCGGCCGTGTTGATGATTTCTTCGGCGGCGTAGCCGATGAGCACCTTGCTGTTCACGTTGACGCCCTCAAAATTCTCCGCCACGAAGCTTTCCATGGATTTTTCCGCGCCGGTCACGATTTCGCCCACGAAATTGTCGATGGTGTTGGGCGGCACATGAAAGCCCACATACTGGCTCAGCGAAGGGGCCGTGTAAATGACGATAAGTTCGGCTCCGGTAGCCTTGGCCAGCATGGCCGCGTACTGCGCCACCTGCCTGCTGTGTTCCGAAAGATCCACGGCGCAGAGTATCTTGTTGAATTTCATGATTCCCCTCCTTGTGCGAAATTACGGACATCTTTCCATATGGCCTGAACATTAGGCGTTTTTTTCACGATAGACAAGCCCCCCCTGAAGCCGATACAGTTATACGTCCGTTCGGCGGCACGGCAAAAAATGCCGCCTGCCTGAAAAAATAAACCTTATATTCAAGAATGTTATAAAAGAACCGCGCCGGCATTTTTCTTGCTGTATACGCGCAAACGCCAACCCTGGAGGCGCTATGAAAATACATGCCGATCAACTCAACGCCCTGCTCCGGCAAGAGCAGGCCGCCAAAAAGGACGCCCCGGACGGGTCGGGCTTTGGGGCGGTTTTTGCCGGGGAACTGGGGCAGGTGGAAGCAAGGGCTCAGGGCGCCCAACTTCCGCCGCTTGGGGCTCAGGCCGGCCTCATCAGCGGTCTGCTGCTGGATTCCCAGGAATCGGTCACGGCGGCGGACCCCACTGAGGACATTATCCGACAAAGTTTTCAACAGGCATCCGAACTGCTCGATTCTTGGGATACCTATGCGAACGCCCTTTCTTCGGGCAACGATCTCAAATCGGTCTACCCCATGCTTGAGGGACTGGAAAAACGGATCCAAAGCCTGCGTCAGGGAAGTGCTCCCCTGGCGGGAAAACATGCCGGGCTCGACAGCCTGATCAATGAACTTGAGGTGCTGGCCTCTACCGAAAAATTCAAGTTCAACCGCGGCGATTATCTGCAATAATTCACCTCGCCCGGACCATATAAGCGCCGCGCGCAACAGGGAGCGCGCGGCGCTTTTTTTGTTTTGTACTCCGGGCGATAAGCGGCTATAGTGCCGCCCGTATGCGTGTCGCTCTCATCCACTACTGGCTCACCTCCACCGGCGGCGGGGAAAAGGTGCTGGAGGCCCTCTGCTCCCTCTTTCCCGAAGCCGTTATCTTCACGCACGCCTGCAATCGGACGGCGCTTTCGCCGGTCATCGCCCGGCACGAGATCCGCACCAGTTTCATCAGCCGCCTGCCTTTCGCCGGGCGCTTTTACCGGCACTATCTGCCTCTGATGCCCCTGGCGCTCGAAGAACTGGATCTGCGCGAATTCGACCTCGTCATCAGCAGCGAATCCGGCCCGGCCAAGGGCGTGATCACCCCGGCCCGCACCCCGCACCTCTGCTATTGCCACAGCCCCATGCGCTATCTCTGGGACATGTATCAGGACTACAAGGAACAGAGCGGCCCGCTGACCCGTTTTTTCATGTCCCCGCTCTTCCATCGCCTGCGGCAGTGGGACGCGCTTACCGCCCTGCGCGTGGACGGCTTTGTCGCCAACTCGCGCAACGTGGCGCGCCGCATCGCCAAAACCTACCGCCGCACGGCCGGGGTCGTGCATCCGCCCGTGGATGTGGATTTTTTCTCCCAGGGCGCGGGCATGCGGAAACGCGAACATTTTCTCTTTTTCAGCAGGCTTGAGGCGTACAAACGGGCCGATCTGGCCGTGGCCGCCTGCAACGCGGCAAAACTGCCCCTGATCGTGCTGGGCGAGGGGCGCGAAATGCAGCGCCTGTCCGCCCTGGCCGGGCCCACGGTGCGCTTTGCCGGCAAACAGCCGGCCGCCGAAGTGCGCCGCCTGCTGCAGAGCGCGCGGGCTCTGCTTTTTCCCGCCGAGGAAGATTTCGGCATCGTGCCCGTGGAAGCCCTGGCCGCCGGCTGCCCCGTGATTGCCTACGGCGCGGGCGGCGTGCTTGAAACCGTGGAAGAAAATACGAGCGGGCTCTTTTTTCGCGAACAGAGCGTCGCCTCCCTGCTGGACGCTCTGGAGCGCTTCATGCGCGTGGAAGCGAACTTTGATCCCGCCGCGCTGCTCGCGGGCGCGCGGCGCTTTGCCCCGGAACACTTCGCCGCCGGCATGCGCGCGCGGGTGGACGCGCTGCTTGCCGAATACCCCAGGTAACCCGCCGTGACCGACGCCGTCCCCGCTTCCCCCTTCGGCCGGAATGTTTGTGAAACAGCTTCTCTGGTCTGCGCCTTCGCGGCCTGCCTGCTGCTCCCCTTTGACGCCATTCCCGTGGACAACATTCTCGTGCCGCGCGCCTCGGTCTATCCCGTGCTGCTCGGCGCGGTCCTGTGGCTGGCCGGCGGCAACGCCCTGCGCGACCTGCGGGAACAACGCGTTTTTGCCCTGATCATTGCCGCGCACGCCCTCTGGATGCTTGCCGCGACCCTGCTCGGGCTTTTTGAGCTGCGCGGGCAGGGCAACCTGTCCTACCCCCTGGCGCGCTGCCTGGCGGATCTGATCAGCTTCTGGATCGTACCCCTTTGGATCGCCTGCCTGCTGAAGAAAAACGCCTTCGTCTTTCTCGAAAAAGCCTTCATGGCCATGTTCCTGCTGCTGGCCCTGTACGGGATGGCGGATCTGCTCCATCTGGCCGGCTGGGACGCGGCCACAGCCTTCTTGCGCGATTCCGCTCCCTGGTTCCGCAAGGTAGGGACATCGGACGGCTGGTGGCCGCCCGCCGTATGGGGCCACCCCCGCATGCGCTCGCTGTGCGGCAGCCCGGCCTTTCTGGCCCAGTTGCTCTGCATTCTGCTGCCGCTGCTCGTCCACCGCCTGCACGGAGGCCGAACGTCCGCCGTCTGCGCCCTCGGCGCGGCCCTGCTCATGCTCGCCCTGACCGTAAGCGGCACCGGCTTCTTCACTCTTGTCGTTCTCGCCTGCGTCGGCCTGCTGGTGACGCGGCGCGTAAGCCCGCGTTCGCGCGCCGTGATTTTTTGCGGCCTGGGAGCGCTCGCGGCCGCGCTGGCGCTGCTCTATCATCCGCTGATCATGAAAAAACTGCACGCCACCGGACGGGAGCGCGCGGCCGTCACCGGCATGGAATTCGGCGCAGCCGTGGAACATCCCTTTTTCGGCCTGGGCTATCGCTTGAGCGGGCGCGGCATGGAAAAGCATTTTGCCGCCCTGTCCATCGACATCGGCTGGGAAGGCCGGCTTTGGGCGGACAACCAGGCCAAGGCAGGCCCGCTCAAGAACGCGTATCCCGCCCTGAACGCCTATTCCCGCATGGCGGCGGAATCCGGCTTCGCGGGGCTCGGTCTTTTCCTCGCCGCCTTCGCCTTTCCCGTACTGCGCGCCCTGCGCGGCCCCGGCGGCCCGAATCCGGAAAAAACGACCCTCTGCCTCATGCTCTGCGCCGTGGCCTGCTTCTGGCTGGGGGAAGACAGCCACAGCAGCTTCGCTCCCTATTTTGTGCTGGGCGCGCTGGCCGCGATGGCGTCTACGGGAACGACAAAAAAAACGGGAGCGGCATAGGGGGAATTCCAAAAAGATTCACCCCTTGCGGGTGTACATTGTCCCGCTCAAGCCCGGCCGACTTCACTTCTCCCGTTCATCCCCACGCGTGCGGTTTTTCCCGAAAAAACGCAAAACCTCTGGCTCTGCCCCCAAATATAGGTTATGCCGGTGTAAAGGAGTGTTCCGCCCGGCGCGCCGCCGATCAGCGCATATTCACGTTGAGATTTGCAGAGCGGAGGAAATCCGCTCCAGCCCGCAAGGCGCCGCCCGGGCGTGCCGTCCGGAATTTCTGCAAGGCATATACACACTATGGGCAGCACACCTGTTTTATGCGCCGCGTTATGCATTCTGGCTTTGTGCAGCGGATCTTCGCCGGCAGCGGCCGCACCGAAATCGCCCCTTTCCTCTGCCCCGCCCGCGACCGCAAAAGACGCAACACCCGAAGACGCCCGCAGGGCGGCCGTGGCGCTGGCCCGCAAAGGGAACTACAAGGAAGCCCAAGCCGCCTTGAAACGGCTGCACGAGGCGCATCAAGAAGACCCCGCCGTTCTTTACGACTATATTACGGTCACCTGTTGGGCCGGGCAGTATGCCGACGCCGCGGCCTTGAGTTCCGGCCTGACGCCGGAGCGGGTCCCGGAATATGTCGTGCAGGCCGTCGCCTCCGCCCTGCGCAAAAGCGGGAATCTTTCCGAGGCGCAGCACTGGTATGACGCGGGGGCCGCGCGTTTTCCCGGCAATGCGGATATCGCCCTGGGGCGGGCATTGACTCTGGGAGATCGGGGGCGGGCCGCGCAGGGCCTTGAGGCGCTGGAGGCCTATGCCCGCAAATTCCCTGCCGCCGACGCCAAGGTCGTGGCTTCGGGCAAAACGTATTTGCGCCGCCGCATCGCGCCTCCTCCACCCTATATCACGCCGCCCAGACCCAAGACGCCCTACCGCGCCGAGCAGGACGCCGCCGTGGCCGAAGCCCGGAAGGGCAAGCCGGCCGAGGGGCTGGCCGTCATGGAAAAGCTGTATCGGCGCCATCCCGATGACCAGTACCTGCTCGGCGATTATCTTTTCCTGCTGCAATGGAACAAGGAAAACGACAAGGCCGTCGCATACTCCCGCCGCCTGAACCCCGCCTCGGCGCCGCCCTATGCCCTGGAGGCGGGCGCGAGAGCCCTGGCCGCGACGGGAAAAATCTATGACTGCGAAACCCTTCTGAAAACGGCGCTCGACGCCCAAAGAAGAAACCCGGAACTGCTCGTGACCGCCGCCTTTGTTTTTTTCGACATCGGCGACGTGTACACGGCCGCCCGGCTTGTCGACGAGGCGAAACGCAGCCGGACTCCGGGTCTGGGAAAAAGGATTGAGGCCGTCCGCGAAGAGATGGGCTACAATCGCCTTGCCGCGATGAAAGAACTCCATGACGCCGTCAGAGGCGACGCGCGCGGCGCCGGCGGCCGGAATGCGCGCGAAGAAATCGTCACGGCGCTGAGCGTCGCGGGCGGCGCGCGCGAGGCCCACAGCCTCGCCGACGAAACGCCTCCGTCCGTCCCCTTCAAGCGCCTTCGCGCCCTCACTCTGGCCGCGGGGCTGGAAAGCGCCTTCTGGGGAGAACGAACCCCCATCCCTCGCGATCCGGCCGAGCGTGAAAGCAGGCTGCGCGCCTCCCTCGCCCTTATCGACAGTCTGGGCGCGGAGCCGGAATGCCGGACGCAGCCCGCGTGCCTTTTGCAGCGGGACATCGCCCGCATTCAGCCCCTGGCCGATCTGGGTCTGGCCAAGGAAGCGACGGCTCAATACGAAGCGGTGAAAAACCGCGCCCCCGCCCTCACCCCGGCGGCGCAACTGGCGGCGGCCAAAGCTTATATGCGCCTGAAAAAGCCGGGGAAGGCCGCCGAGATATACGAGGCCGTCGTCGCCGCGAAAGACGGGTACAGTCCTCCCCTCAAGCGGGACGATCTCTACAGGGCGCAAAGCGGCCTTTTCTGGGCCTATCTGGAAAACGAACAGCTGCCCGAAGCGCTGAAACAGGCCGAAGCCGTGCGGGAATCCGCCCTGCATCCCTCAGGGGGGCAGCCGCCCCTGGAGGACACGGACTGGAAAAAGCAAGATGCGGAAACCACCCTCGGCTACGCCTATCTGTACACCGACGCCTTCGGGAAAGCGGAAAGGCACTTCAGGGAAATCACCGATGCGGCCCCGGCCGCGGCCGACGCGCAAAGCGGCCTGGCAACCACATACCTGATGCGCGGCCTGCCGCGCGCGGCCCTGGAAACCATCAAAAGGGCGCAGATCTTCGCGCCGGACGACATCAACCTGGCGGCGCACGAAGCCGATGCCCTCATGGACGCCAAAGACTGGCGCGCGGCAAAACGCATTCTGGACGAACTGAAGGATTATGCTCCCTATTCCAACGATATCAGGCGGCTGCAGCGTCGCTGGGAAACCCGCTCCCTGTGGGAATTTCGGCTGGAAGGCAACTGGGCTCCCGACATCGGCAACAATCTCCCCGGCACCTCCGAGCGCTCGCAGGCGTCTTCGCTCGAGTGGCGGCTGTACAGCCCGCCGATACTCTACGACTGGCGGCTGTATGCGGGTACATCCCCGGCCTTCTCCCGCTATGAGGGCGGAACGGCCCGGCAGTTCCTGTCTCTTGCGGGAATCGAATACCGCATCCCCTGGGTGACGGCCAATCTTGAAGTCAGAAACGACGACTCAAGCACGAACAATATGGGGGGAGCCCTGTACGGCGCGCTGACGCCGGGCGACAACTGGTCTTTCCCTTTTTCCTTTGAAATAGGCAGCCGCGATACCCCTCTGCGCGCCCGCAACGACGGGATCACCGCCGACAGCTTCCGCGCGGGAGCCCAATATCGTTGGAATGAAAGCCGATCGGCCCGTATAAGCGTTCAGGGCATGAATTTTTCCGACGGCAACCGGCGCCTGATCCTGGATGCCGACCTCACACAGCGGATATGGCAAAAGTTCTCCCACTATGTGGACGGCACGGTCAAAGTGTACGCCGGCAGCAACAGCAAGGACGAGAACCGCGCCTACTTCAACCCCAAGGCCGAGGCGGAAGCCGGCGGCGTTCTGAAGTACGGAGCGGTGCTGTGGCGTCACTATGAAAAATCGTTAAGCCACGCCGTCACCGTCGGGGTGAGCGGCTATGCGCAGCGGAACTACGGCATGCTGCCCGTGTTCAGCGCCGCGTACAGCCAGGATCTGAACTGGACCGACAGGTTTTCCGTCTCCTACGGCGTGGGCTTCGAGCGCAGGCCGTATGACGGCGATCAGGAGAACAATCTCAACGTTTTTATCAATCTGACCTGGAAGTTTTGATATGCCGCGTTTTTTTGCATCATTTTCACGCATGTCCGGCGTCTGCGCCTGTCTTTTTCTGCTGCTGTGTCCCTCTTTCGGGCAGGCGAAGGGAAAAGAGCCCAAGTTCGTGACCCTGTGCTATCACAACGTGCTGCCCGCCCAGAGCGACCTCACTCCGCCGGCCACCATTTCCATCACTCTGGAAAAGCTGACCAACCAGTTTGATTGGCTGCGGGACAACGGGTACACGGCCGTCAGCGTCGAAGATATCCTGCAGGCGGCGAAAGGCGGTAAAGAATTGCCGCCCAAGGCCGTGCTGATCTCTTTCGACGACGGATACGAAAGTTTTTACCGCCTGATCTATCCCCTTCTGCGCGCCTATCGCTATCCCGCCATGCTGGCTCTGGAAACAACCTGGCTGGAAACGCCCGCGGACAAGCCGGTGGATTACGGCGGAAGCGCGCAGCTGCCGCGTTCCTATTTTCTGACCTGGCCCCAGATCAGGGAGATGGCCGATTCGGGACTGGTGGAGCTTGCCGGGCACACCCACAATCTGCATCAGGGGCATGAGAGCAATCCCCAGGGGGTGCCGCAGCCCGCCGCCTCAATGCTTGCCTATGATCCCGTGCGTAAGACCTATGAAAGCACGGAGGATTTTTATCAACGGGTGAAAAGAGACGTCACCCTCAACGCCGATATTATCGAAAAACGCACCGGACACCGTCCCCGCGTACTGGTCTGGCCTTACGGCCGGTATAACGGCCTGGGAGTCAAGGCCGTTCTGGATGCCGGATACAGCCTGACCGCTTCCATGGGGTTGAAGGACGACTGGCCGACCTTCAGCCGCTATATGGCCTACGCCAACATGGATATCAACGAGGTCATGAACAGGCTCGCCGCCGGCAATGACCGGCAAACGCCTCCTCCCGCCCTGGCCGACGGCCTGTGGGGGAAACACGCGGACGGCGGCAGCGCCTATTCCCGCTTTCGTGACGGCGACGCCCTGCGAGCCCGCTATCCGGTGCAGCGCGTTATGCATATTGATCTGGACATGGTGTATGATGCCGATCCGCAACAGCAGTATAAGAACGTATCCGCGCTGTTCGACCGCATCAACGCTCTGGGCCCGAGCGCCGTCTATCTGCAGGCCTTCGCGGATCCGGACGGCGACGGCATCGCCGACGCCCTGTACTTTCCCAACCGGCACCTGCCGATGCGGGCCGACCTGTTCAACTACATGTCCTGGCAAATATACAACCGCCTCGGCGTCAGGGTATACGCCTGGATGCCCGTGCTGGGCTTCAAGTTGCCGGGAAAACACGCGCTGGTGCGGGCGGATCCGCCCGACAAAGCGGGCAGCACCTACCGGCGCCTCAGCCCTTTCGATGCTGAAAACAGGAAAATAATTAAAGAAATTTATGTGGATCTGGCCATGCATGCCGGCGTTTTCGGGCTGCTCTTTCATGACGACGCCGTGCTCGGCGACTACGAGGATGCCGGTCCGGCGGGCCTGGCCTGGCTGCGCGGTCAGGGCCTGCCGGAGAGCATACAGGCCATACGCCGGGATCCGGATTTGCGGCGCCGCTTCACCCGCGCCAAAAGCCGGGCCCTGGTGGATTTCACCAAGGAGTTGCAGGCCGCCTTCAGAACCTGGAGCCCGGTTATCAAAACCGCCCGCAATATCTATGCCGAGGCGGTAATGAACCCCGATTCCGAAGAATGGTTCGCGCAACGGTTGGAGGATTTTCTCGATGCGTACGACTATACGGCCATCATGGCCATGCCCTTCATGGAAGGCGCACAGAATCCCGCGGCCTGGCTGGAAAAATTGGCGAAAACAGTACAAGGCCATCCCCTGGGAGCGGAAAAAACCGTCTTTGAACTCCAGGCCGTGGACTGGCGCGCCGGGCACGCCGGCCCCGTCGCCGACACGACGCTCGCCGGGCAGATGAATGTGCTGGAACAAAACGGCATCGGCAACCTGGGCTATTACCCGGAAAATCCCATCACCGGCCATCCGGACCTGTCCGTTATCCGCCCGTTTTTCTCAACGCGGGACAACCCTTTCCTGAAATGAAAGATATATGACAGCGCTCAACTCCCTGATGGGGTACGCATTTGCCTTCACCTTCTTTTATCCCCTTCTGATGTCGTACGTCTGGCTTGCGGGAGGGCTGCTGTATTATTTCCGCTTCGAGTTCCGCAAGCCCGGCTGTAACGAACCGCCGCAACTTTCGGCGTATCCTCCGGTATCCATAGTGGTGCCCTGCTACAACGAGGGGCTCAACGCGGCCCGCACCTTCGGCCCGCTGGCGGACATGCGCTACCCGGACTACGAAATCATAGCGGTCAACGACGGCAGCACGGACGACACCGGCCCGCTGCTGAACGAACTGGCCGCGAACATCCCCCGCATGCGGGTGGTGCACCTGGCCTCGAACCAGGGCAAGGCCCTGGCGCTCAAAAGCGGGGCTCTGGCCGCTCAGGGCGAATTTCTGGTCTGCATTGATGGGGACGCCGTTCTGGATCACCACGCCGTCACCTGGATTATGCGGCATTTTCTGGAAAGCCCGCGGGTGGGTGCGGTAACGGGCAATCCCCGCGTGCGCACCCGCTCCACCCTTCTCGGTTGCCTTCAGGTGGGGGAGTTTTCCGCCATTATCGGCCTGCTGAAACGGGCGCAGCGCATTTATGGCCGAATTTACACAATTTCCGGCGTTATCGGCGCGTTCAGGGCGCGTGCGCTCTACGACGTGGGGTATTGGAACCAGGACACCATGACGGAAGATATCGACATCAGCTGGCGGCTGCAGCTGGCGCACTGGGATATACGGTTCGAGCCCCGGGCCTTGTGCTGGATTCTCATGCCCGAAACGCTGCGCGGCTTTCTGAGACAACGGCTGCGCTGGGCTGTGGGCGGCGGCGAAGCCTTGAAAAAATATTCCCGGCGGATATTTTCCTGGAACTCCCGGCGAATGTGGGGAATATATATCGAGTATCTCACCAGCGTCGTCTGGAGCTACACCATGGCGATTTTGGCGGGCACGTGGTTTTTCGGGCTGTTTTTTCCGCTTCCGTTCGAGTTTGGCTCCGTATCCTGGATGCCCGAATGGCCGGGACTGGTGCTGGGTCTCACCTGCCTTTTGCAGATCGCCGTCAGCCTGCTGCTTGACCGGCGCTACGATCAGGGTTTGCTGCGCATTTACCTTTATACAATATGGTTTCCCCTGTTCTATTGGACAATCAACTGGCTGGTTTCCGTCGCCGCCTTTCCCATCGCCATGTTCTTCAGGCGTGCGGGAAAAAGGGGGCTTTGGGTCACCACGGACAGAGGGATACGTTGAGCAACACCGCAACGCACCGGGAGTATGTGCATTTTACGAAGGATGCATGGACATGATTACCGATCCGAGCAAACTCATCATACGCAGGCCCGGCGCCCAAACCGCCGAGGGAAAAATTATCTCCTGGCTGTTGTCCCTGGGCATCTGGTGGCGGCTTGCCCACCTGATTCGGGTTTTTCTGGCCGCCGTCGGCTGGGGGGCGGCCTGGGGCCTTTCTTCCTCCATTGCCGGCCGCATGCAGGCCGTTGCCGTGCTGCATGCCGCCGTGATCATTTATGTGCCCGAGGTTCTGGGGCTCATCCTGCTGCTGTGGGGTTGGGCCTTTTATAACTGGCGGCGCTTCCACGGCGAGCGGAACAAACGCTGCGAACCGCTTCTGCCCCTGTCTTTGGAGGAGGCGGGCAACGCCTTCTCTTTGCCGCTGCCGCTTTTACGGCAGGCAAGGGAGGCAAAAATCAGTATTTACAGTTTTGACGACCGGGGAAACATATGCGGGATCGATTGCTGCGTTGACGCGAATGAAGGTGGGAAGAGCCCCGCAATCCGGACAGCCGCGCCGGCTGCTCAACCAGACGGGGAGACCACGCGTTGCCACGCGCGGGAATCACGCCCCGGCGTTCAAGGCCAAGGTGGCCCCGGCTGCCCTGTCCGGTGAAAAGACCGTTGCTGAACTCGGTTCCGAGTCCGGCGTCCGCCGGCCCTTCATACGCAGGTACAAGCAGGGGAGGGGGCTCGGCCCCCCCCATGTATTTTACGCGGTCGGCGCGGGTACGCCGGGAAGCAGGTCGCCCCGGTAATACGCCGCGGCGCGAAACACGGCCAGCAGCCCGCCGTTGCCGTCGAAGATCTGCACTTCGTAGTGCCCGAGCTTTTCGGCGCGCCGTAGTTCGCGCGCTTCGGCGCGCAGGGGGCCGCTTTTGCCGGCCGCGACGAAATTGATGCTTGAAGTGATGTTGAGAGCGACAATGCCGTGCGAGTTGGCCGCGCCGCCGAAGGCAACATCGGCCAGGGCAAAGAGGGCGCCGCCGTGAATAACGCCCAGGCCGTTCAGCGTATGCTCCGTCAGGGGCATGACCGCCGTGCAGCGGCCTGGCCCGACCGTTTCGATTTCTATGCCGAGATGCCGGCCGAAGGTGTCCTCTTTGAGCACATGCCGGCGCACGATATCGACCGTAACCGGAGCGGAGAGCGCGCTCTGACGAAGCGTCACGCCGAAGCCGCCTGCTCTTTCGGCGGTACGCCCGGCAACAGATCGCCCCGGTAATACGCCGTGGCGCGGCATACGGCGAGCAGTCTGCCGTTGCCGTCAAAGATCCGCACCTCGTAGTGCCCGACCTTTTTGGAACGCTGGAGCTCCTGCGCCTCGGCGCGCAGAGGGCCGACCTTGCCGGGGGCCATATAGTTGATGGACGAAACGATGCCGAGGGCCACCTCGCCGGTGGAGTTGGAGGCGCCGCCGAAGGCCACGTCGGCCAGGGCGAAGATCGCCCCGCCGTGGGCCAGACCCACGCCGTTCTTGTGGGCGGCGTCGAGCGGCATCACGGCCTCGGCGTAGCCCGGGCGCACCACGGTCATTTCTATGCCCAGATGGACGGCGAAGGTGTCGTGAGTGTTGAAATGGCGTCGGGTCAGTTCACAGCAGTCGGGGGATACGGCATTCACGGGAGGCCTCCGTCACGGTTGCGGGTCGATCCAAATTCAGGCGCCGCCCTTGGGCGGCGCGGGTGTATATGCGGAAGCCGCTGTTTAACCCGCTTCCTCCACAATACGCAAGCAGGTCGAGGCCCGGTTGAGCGTATACAAATGGATGCCGGGCGCGCCGAACGCGCGCAGGTTTTTGATCTGGCGCACGGCAAAGGCAATGCCGGCTTCCTTGACGGCGGCAGCGCCGCCGCGCCGGTCGGCTTCCTCCAGTTCCAGATAGAGCTTGCCCGGTATGTTGGCCCCGCAGAGAGAAAGAATGCGGCGCACGGATTCCAGGCTCTGAACGGGAAAAACTCCCGGAATAACGGGGGCCTGTATACCATCGGCACGCAGGCGCCTTACAAAATCCTCATATTCCCGCACGTCGAAGAAGAGTTGGGTGATGACAAAGTCGGCCCCGGCCCGGATTTTGTCACAGGTGTGGCGTCGATCCTCGCTGAAAGTGGGCGATTCGGGATGGGCCGCCGGGTATCCGGCCACGGCCACGCCCATGCCGGGGTCTTCCCCGCGCACGGCGCGCACGAGATCCGCGGCGCAGCAAAAGGGCGCGGCCTTCCAGTCCACAGTCTTGCCCTGGGGCGGATCGCCGCGCAGGGCAAGGATGTTTTGCGCGCCCGCCTCGCGCAGCCTGTGCAGAAAATCGCGGATGCGCCCCGTATCCGCGCCCACGCAGGTCAGATGGGCCATGGGTTCGAGATCCATTTCGCGCAGCTTCGCGGTCAGGGCCAGGGTGTTGTCCTGGGTGCCGCCGCCCGCGCCGTAGGTGACGGAGGCGAAAAGCGGGTTCACCGCGCGCAGGCGCTCCACGGTATCGAAAAAGCCGGGCCAGTCCGCCCTGTCTTTGGGCGGAAAAAATTCAAGGGAATAAAAGGGCTTTGTCGCTGCGGCAATTTTGTCGATGATCTTCACGTGTTTCCTCCCATGACTTGGGATAAATATATCAGGATAACTTGATATGTCAATATATATTGGGCGACGAAGCATGCGAGGCTTGCGCAATGCGCCGTACTCGTCTACCATGCCACCATGCCTGAGGTATCGAACTTCCCTTGCAAAACGGGCCTTTGCGCCCTGTGGGCGCGCATGCTCTGCCTGTCCGCAGCGCTGCTGCTCGCGGCGGCACTGCCGGGCGCACGGGCGGCCGCGCCCTGGCAGGATCTGGAGCCCGGCCTGCAACTCGGCGCGTTCACAAGCAACGATGAACGCCGGGCCGCCATAGACGTGCTGCGCATCGACCCCGCCTTTTTCCGTTTCAGCCTGCACAGCGCCGGAGAAAACGACGGCCCCCCGCTGACGCTGCCGGCCTGGGCCGCGCAGGAAAATCTGGTGCTGGCCGTCAACGCGAGCATGTACCTGCCCGACCGCAAGACCAGCACGGGCTATATGCGTTCGGGCGCCTACATCAACAATCCCCGCATCCACAACAGGTTCGGGGCCTTTTTCGTTTCAGGGCCGGACACGGCCGGCCTGCCCGAAGCCGACGTGCTGGACAGGGACGCCGACCCCTGGGAGGAACTGCTGCCCCACTACAAAGTGGCGGTGCAGAATTACCGCCTTATCGACAGCGAGGGCCGCGCTCTCTGGCTGCCCGGCGGCCCGGAGCACTCCACCTCGGCCGTGGGGCGGGACAGGGAAGGGCGCATTCTGTTCATCCATTGCCGCACGCCCATGACCGGCCGGGAGTTCACCGACGCGGTGCTGGCCCTGCCCGTCAATCTGCGCTCCCTCATGTACGTGGAGGGCGGCAGTCAGGCGGGCATGCTGGTGCGCTGCTCCGGCCTGGAGCGGCTGTGGCTGGGATACACCATAGCAAGCTTTTTGAACATGGACGCAAATCTGGCCTCTCCCCTGCCCAACATTCTGGGGGTGACGCGCCGAGCCGACAATCAGTAATTATTCTTATTTACATTTCGGCCGCTATTGTTTACGTTTGATGCTCGCGACAATGGAGTTTTTTCTTGTCCGGGATTCTTTTTTTTGGTAATTAAATCATATTGTCTATATTTGTCTCGTGCCCCTTGCGCACGAGACAAAGCCACTCAAGGAGGAAATCATGTCCAAGCAGTTTGAAGTGTACAAGTGCGAAAAATGTCTCGCCATTGTCGAAGTGCTGCAGGGCGGCGTGGGCACGCTGGCCTGCTGCGACGCCCCCATGAAACTCATGGTCGAGGGCACCAGCGACGGCGCCAAGGAAAAACACGTGCCCGTGGCCGAAAAAACCGAAAAGGGCCTGAAGGTCAAAGTGGGCGCCGTGCCGCATCCCATGGAGGAAAAGCACTGGATCCAGTGGGTGGAGATAGTCGGCGAGAATTTCAGCTGTACGCGCTTCCTCAAGCCCGGCGACGCGCCCGAAGTGGAGTTCAAGTGCGGCTGCGCCTGCAAGGCCAAGGTGACGGTGCGCGAATACTGCAATATACACGGCCATTGGAAAACGGAAATTTGATCTGATTCTGAAAAGGAGACCTCCATGCAAAAGTACACCTGCCAGGTTTGCGGCTACGAGTACGATCCGGCCGAAGGCGACGGCGATATTCCCGCCGGCACCCCGTTTGAAAAACTGCCCGACGACTGGACCTGTCCCGTCTGCGGCGCATCCAAGTCCGAATTCAGTCCCTCCTGAGCGCGCGCGCTCTCCCATGCCCGGGCCCGGCCCGGGCATGGGCCGGAATATGGGCCGTCCCCAAACAGCAAAACCCCGGATGATTTTTGAGGAGTACGCAATGCAGCCTGTTGAAATACGCAAGGACGTCTACTGGGTCGGAGCCGTAGACTACGACAACCGAAACTTTCACGGGTATTCCATCCCGCCCGACGGCACCACCTACAACGCCTATCTCATCAAGGACGAAAAAACCGTACTCTGCGACACGGTCAGCACCGCTTTCGCCGGCCCCATGTTCTCCCGGCTGGGCAAGGTAACGCCGCCTGAAAAGGTGGATTATCTCATCTGCCACCATCTGGAGCCCGACCACTCCGGCGCGCTGCTCCAGGTGATGGAGCGCTGCAAACCGGAAAAAGTCTTCTGCTCCCAGCTCGGGCTCAAGTCCATGCAGGGCTATTACGATACCACGGGCTGGCCCGTGCAGACCCTGAAAAACGGCGAAATCCTCAATATCGGCAAACGCAGCCTGCAGTTTTTCGAAACGCGCATGCTCCACTGGCCCGACAGCATCGTGTCGTACAGCGCGTACGACAAAATCCTGTTCAGCAACGACGCGTTCGGCCAGAACATCGCCTCCACGGCGCGCTTTTCGGACGAAATCCCGGATGCGGATCTGCTGCGCGTCATCCGCGAATACTATTACAACATCGTGCTGCCCTTCTCCCCCCAGGTGCTGGCCGCGCTGAACGCGCTTTCCGGGCTGGACATCGAAGTCATCGCGCCGGATCACGGCGTAATCTTCCGCAACAGGCAGAGCGTGAGCTTCATCCTCAACATGTACCGCGAACTGGCCGAACAAAAGCCGCAGAAACGCGCGCTCATCTTCTACGACACCATGTGGAACTCCACCGCAAAAATGGCCTACGCAGCAGCGGACGGCCTGGAGGAAGCGGGCGTGCCTTCACGCATCATGTGGCTCAAGGGCAACCACCACAGCGCGCTCATGACCGAGCTTTCCCGCTGCGGGGCCGTGCTGGCGGGTTCCCCCACCCACAACAACGGCATTATGCCGCTTATGGCCGACGCCCTTACCTACATGAAGGGCTTACGGCCGCAAAACCGCATCGGCGGGGCCTTCGGCTCCTACGGCTGGTCGGGCGAATCCCCCAAAATTCTGCATGAATGGCTGGCCTCCATGAATATGGAAATGCCGGTTCCCTTTATAAAAGCTCAATGGCGGCCCGGGCATGACGCCCTCAGGGCCTGCCGTGATCTCGGCAAGGCCGTCGGCGAAGCGCTTATCGTCAAGTGCGGCGGCTGATTCAGGAGTGTTTGCTGACCAAGGAGTTTTTATGGATCCTGTTCTTCTTTCCCGGCTGCAGTTCGCCGTGGCCGTTTTTTTCCACTTCATCTTCGTGCCGCTGACGCTCGGCCTCTCCGTCCTGCTCGTCTGGATGGAAAGCCGCTATGTCGCCACCGGAGACGAAACGTACAAACGCATGGCGAAATTCTGGGGCAAACTTTTTGTCATCAACTTCACCCTGGGCGTGGTCACCGGGATCACGCTCGAATTTCAGTTCGGCACAAACTGGTCGCGCTATTCCATGTTCGTGGGCGACATCTTCGGCTCCCTGCTGGCCATCGAGGCCACAGTGGCCTTTTTTCTCGAATCCACCTTCCTGGCGGTCTGGCACTTCGGCTGGGAGCGCGTGAGCAAACGCACCCACTGTTTCGCCATCTGGATGGTGGCCCTGGCCTCCAACATCTCCGCGGTATGGATCATCCTCGCCAACGGCTGGATGCAGCATCCCGTGGGCTATGTGCTGCGCAACGGCAGGGCGGAGCTGGACGACTTTTTCGCCGTGCTCCTGAACCCCTACGCCTGGGGCCAGTACGCGCACACCATCCTCTCGGCCTGGATGCTCGGCGGCTTCTTTGTGCTGGGCGTGTCCGCGTGGCACCTGGCGCGTAAGAGCAATACGGACTTTTTCCGCCGCAGCCTGCGCATGGCCGCGCCCTTCACCCTGATCTGCGCGCTGCTCACCGGCCTTACCGGGCACCAGCAGGGCACGGCCGTGGCCAAATACCAGCCCGTGAAGCTGGCGGCCATGGAAGCGCTGTGGGAAGGCGGCACCAACGTGCCCTTCCATCTGCTCCAAATCCCGGATCGCGCAAACAAGATGAACAGCATCGAAGCCTTGAGCCTGCCCGGCATGACGAGCTGGATCGCCTACGGAGATTCCAAGGCCGAAGTAAAGGGCCTGAAGGATTTCCCCGAAAGCGACTGGCCGCCGATCAGCTCCACCTTCTGGTCGTTCCGCCTCATGGTGGGCATGGGCGGCCTCTTCATCCTGCTGGCCGCCGCGGCCTTTATCCAGCGCAACAAGGAAGAAATGCACCCCGGCCTGCTCAAGGCGCTGGTCTGGGGCATACCCGTGCCCTACGTGGGCATTGCCCTGGGCTGGACCGTGGCCGAAGTGGGCAGGCAGCCCTGGATAGTCTACGGGCTCATGCGCACGGCGGACGCGGTTTCGCCCGTGCCGGCCTCCAGCATCCTCATCTCCTTCATCGCTTTCTGCGTGGTCTACAGCCTGCTCGGCCTGATCGACATCTATCTGCTGCGCAAATATGCCTGTCAGGGACCGGGGAGGTAAGCCATGGAAACATATCAAATACTTCAAATCGCTTGGTTCTGCCTCTGGGGTCTGCTCTGGGCCGTCTATTTCCTGCTTGACGGCTTCGACTTCGGCCTGGGCACGCTGCTGCCCTTCCTCGGCGGCACGGAAGAAGAAAAACGCACCATCTACAACGCGGCCGGGCCCTATTGGGACGGCAACGAAGTATGGCTCATCTCCGCCGGCGGCGTCACCTTCGCCGCCTTTCCCAAAGCCTATGCCGTGCTGTTCAGCTCGCTGTACGCGCCCCTGCTCATCCTGCTCTTCGCGCTCATCTTCCGGGCCGTGTCCTACGAGTTCCGCAGCAAGGAAACCCTGCCCGGCTGGACGCAAATCTGGGATGCGGTGCAATTCCTCGGCAACCTGCTGCCGGCGCTGCTGCTGGGCGTGGCCTTCGCCAACCTCTTCATGGGCATTCCCATTGACGCGGACGGCGTCTACAAGGGCAACCTCCTCACCCTGCTCAACCCCTACGGCCTGGCCGGCGGCGTGTTCTTCGTGCTCATGTTCACTTTGCACGGGGCGCTCTGGCTCTCCCTCAAGTCCGAAGGCAACCTGCACACCAAGGCCGTGGCCGTGGCCCTGGGCCTGTGGCCCATCGTGCTGATCGCGGCCGTGGGCTTTCTGCTGCTCACCGCCTTCTACACCAAGCTGTACGCCAATTACCTGCACAACCCCCTGCTGGCGGTCGCGCCCCTGCTCGCCGTGGCCGGGCTCATCGCTGCCCGCCGTTTTCTGGGTCAGGGCAAGCTGCTCCTCGCCTGGGCCTGCAACGGCCTGTTCATCATAGGCGTCACCTTCTTCGGCGTGCTGGGCATGTTCCCCGGCATCGTCATCTCCAGCCTCGATCCCGCTTTCAGCATCACCGCCTACAACGGCTCCTCCAGCCTGCTCACCCTGAGCATCATGCTGGGCGTTGTTCTGGTCTTCGTGCCCATAGTGCTCATCTACCAGTTCTGGACCTACAAAACCTTCCACGGTCCCGTTACCCGCGAACACCTGAGCGACGAGCATTCCTCGTATTAAGACGTTTTTGGGGGGAGGAACCTTTTCCAAAAGTTTCCTCCCCCCAATCCCCAAAAAAATCCATGAAATGCAAAATATGTAAAGACACCGCCGTAATGGCGCTGCCGAGCCACCACACGGCCTTCTGCGCGCCCTGTTATCTGGATTTCTTCAAGCGCCAGGTGGAGCGGGGCATACACGGCCAAAAGCTGTTCACGCACGAAGATCGCATCCTCATCGCGCTTTCCGGCGGCAAGGATTCGCTGGCTCTGGCCCTCGAGCTTTCGCGCCAAGGCTACGCGATCACGGGCCTGCACATCGACCTGGGCATTCCCGGTTCCTCGCCGGCGGCCAGGGGCGTGACCGAACGCTTCTGCGCCGGACACGGCATCGAGCTTACGGTGGTGGAAACCGCGGCCGAAGGTCTGGCGATTCCGCTGGTCAAGGAACGCCTGCGCCGGCCCATCTGCTCGGCCTGCGGCAAGATCAAGCGCCACATCTTCAACCGCACGGCTCTCAAAGGCGGCTATACCGCGCTGGCCACCGGGCACAACCTCGACGACGAGGTGGCCCGCCTGACCAGCAACACCCTGCGCTGGGATCAGGCCTACCTTTCCGATCAGGCCCCGCTGCTTGAAAGCGAGGACGGTTTCGCCCGCAAGGTCAAGCCCCTGTGGCGCTTAAGCGAGTTTGAAACCGCCGGCTACGCCTTCCTCACGGGCATCGAGCACCATCACGCGCCCTGCCCCTACAGCAAGGGCGCGAGCTTCACCGTGTACAAACGCCTGTGGCAGGAACTGGAAGAAGCCATGCCCGGCCGCAAGCTGGACTTTTACCAGGGCTTTCTCGAACGCGGCCGCCCGGCCTTTGCCGGACGCGAAGCTGAAAGCGGCGCCCGGCTCGCCCCCTGCGCGCGCTGTGGCTGCCCCAGTTCCGCCGAAGTCTGCGGCGTGTGCCGCATACGCGACGCCGTGAATGGATGAGATTTATTGAGGGGGCGCCGCCCCCTCAAACTCCCCCGCAAGGGAGCGCGCTCCCTTGACCCTTTTTGCGGGCATATAATCCATATCTGATCCGCAAAAGCCTCTGCTCTCCCCCGCTCCCGATCCCCTTTGTTGCGCCGAGCGTTGCGCTGTGGCACAACCTACCTACGCCTATAAAAAATTTGAGAGGGTGGGGGTTCGTATGCGTACATTGCTCTTTATTCTCATGGCGGCCGTACTGTGCGGCTGCACCACGCGCTACACGGAAACGGACATGGCCGCGCCGCCGTCCTCCAGCCTTGAGACGGGCAAAATCGCCTATATCGTGACGCCGCTGGACGGCTCGTACGGGGAGCAGGTCTATGCGCAGTCGGGCATGCACACGGCGCAATTGCTGGATTTCGCGCTCAAGCCCTATGTGACGCGATCCGTGGTGGGCCCGTATGCGACGGACATGCGGGTGATCATGAACGCGGCGAAAAAAGCGGGCGCGCGCTATGTGTTTATCCCCATGATCACGAATTGGGAGCACAGGCGGGCGGTCTGGTCGAAGCGTTCTTCCGAGGTGGGCATCAACATGCGCGTGTACGACGTGCGGGGCGAAAAGCAGCTGCTTATGCGCGATCTGCGCGTGGAAGGCAGGCAGCTTACGGTCAAAAGCCAGTACCCGGAAGAAATCGTGACCCCCCTGCTGGAACGCTTTACGCGGGATATCTTCCTGGGCGCGGAATCTCAGGAGGGTTCGTGATTACGCGCTTTCCCCGCCCTCGCTTTTGAACGCGATCAGGGGACAGTTCTTGCAGATGTCGGCCCCCGGGAACGGATCTCCGGGCCGGGTAAGGGCGCCGGTGCCGCTTTTTTCAATGCGGTCGAACAGCCTCTGCACCGTGGCCTTGATATGCGGCCCCGGGATGAAGACGTTGATTTCCCCGCGCTCCATCTTGCCGGCGTTGTATTGGCCGGAGCAGGCCGGACTGAGGTTGAAGCTTTGTTCCCGGTGCGCGAAGACGCTGCCGCCGCAGGCGGCGGAGCTCATGGCGATCATGGGCCGCAGGGGATGGGTGTCCGTGGCGGCGGCGTAGTCCACCGCCAGGTGATAGGCCTGCATGTTGTCGCAATAAAAATGCACGACATCGGGATCAATCGGAGCCTGCCCCAGAGGGCCGACCGCCGCGGCAAGCAGGCCCGGCTCCAGCCGGGGCTTGGAACGCAGAAAGCGTTCCGCCTGCGCGTAATCCCTGCAGTATTTGCGCTGGGATTTGATTTCCTTGTCGTCGATCTCCTTCCAGCCGAAGCTCACGCGGGCGTTGGAGCAGCCGAGATCTTCCTTCATGCCGAGCACGGTCTTGTTCTGCATGCGCGCGGCGATTTCCCACTGGCAGAAGGTGACGGGTTTCGCGGGTACGTAAAGCCGCGTTCCGGCCTTGAAACGCTCCAGCCGATCCTGATCGAAGAAAAAATACACGGCCACCGGATGATGGTACAGGCGCAGTTCGCGCATCAGCGCTTCCTGCATGTCGTGATACGTCATATGTCCTCTCCCCAGCGCCGAAAGCCCGGCGCGTTGATGCCGAAAACGTCCAGAATCTTTCCGGCGAGCTGCCGCGTCACATCTTCCAGGCAGGCGGGCCGATAATAAAAGCCGAGCATGAGCGGCAGTATCACCGCGCCCAGGCGGGCCGCGCGCAGCATGTTCTCAAGGTGCAGGGCGCTCAGGGGCGTTTCGCGCACGGCCAAGGTCAAAGGCCGGCGCTCCTTCAGGCAGACGTCGGCCGCGCGCAGCAGAAGATTGTCCGCATAGCCGCAGGCCGCGCCGGCCAGGGTCTTCATGCTGCAGGGCACAATCACCATGCCCTCGGCGCGGAAGCCTCCGCTCGCCGGCGGCGCGCCGCAATCGTCCGGATCATGGCAAAAATCCGCCAGAGCGCGCAGATCCTCCGGCCGCATGTCCGTCTCGCATGCCAGCACGCGTTCCGCCCCGCGCGTGAGGATGAGATGCGCCTCCCACTCCGGCATGTCCCGCAGCAGCCTGAGCAGTTCCACGGCCACGGGCATCCCGCTCGCGCCGCTGACGCCGACGATGAGACGTCTGGTCATGACGGTTCCGCCCCGAAACCGGGAATGTGAAAGCGCCGTTCCAGCACGCGCAGCCCTTTGGCCGCCAGCGTGACCAGCGCCAGATAATACAGCCCCACGCCGAGAAAGACTTCCGTGAAGCGGAAATTCAGCGAGGCCAGCATTTTGCCCTGGCCGGTGAGTTCCATGCAGGTCACAAGATAGGCCAGGGAAGAATATTTAATCAGATAAACAATCTCGTTGCCGCAGCCGGGCAGGGCCAGCCGGGCCGCCTGGGGCACGATGATGCGGACCACCGCCTGCGGCGTGCTGAATCCCAGGGCCAGGGCGGCCTTCATCTGCCCGGCCCGTATGGCCAGCAGGCCCCCGCGCACATATTCGGAATGATAGGCCGCGCTGCACAGAATGAAGGAACATACCGCCGCCGGGTAGGGATCCAGCGAAATGCCGAGATTGGGCAGGCCGAAATAGATCAGCATGAGCTGCACGGCCAGCGGCACTCCCCGGAACAGGGCCGTGTAGGCGTCGCCCGCGCGGCGCAGG
>JAVBNZ010000003.1:0-8059 GCA_031551145.1 Desulfovibrionaceae bacterium
GTGCCGCTGGTCAGCGGCTTTTTCCCCTTCCACCTGGACTTCGTGCGCGGCGCCGGCCTGCTGGTGGCGCTGGCCGGGGCGCTGGCCGCCGGGCCGGGGCTGCTCAAGCGCAACCTCGCCTCTCTGCGCCTGGCCGTGCCCGTGGCGCTCATCGCTTCAAGCTGCGCTATTGTCGGGGCCGTGCTCGGCCTGGCCCTGCCGGCGAGCGTGGTGCAGCTCTGTCTCGGCGGCACGATCATCTTCATCGCCGTTCTGCTGCTCTGCTCCAAAAACGTGGACAGGCCGACCGTGGCCAAGCAGGACGCCCTGGGCATGGCTCTGGGCATGCACGGCAGCTATCTTGAGCCCGCCACGGGCGAGATAGTGGAATGGCGCACGCACCGCACCCTGCCCGGCCTGATGCTGTTCATCATCATCGGCATCATGGCGGGCATGTTCGGGCTGGGCGCGGGCTGGGCCAACGTGCCGGTGCTCAATCTGCTTATGGGCGCACCGCTCAAGATTTCCGTGGGCACCAGCAAGTTCCTGCTTTCCATCACCGACACCTCGGCGGCCTGGGTGTACCTCAACCAGGGCTGCGTGCTGCCGATTATCGCCATACCCTCCATCGTGGGGCTTATGGCGGGCTCGTTCGTGGGCGTGCGCCTGCTGGCCAAGGCCAAACCCCGTTTCATCCGCTGGATGGTCATCGTCGTGCTGCTCTTCGCCGGCGGCAAGGCGCTGCTCAAGGGCCTCGGAATATAACTTCAAGGCAAAGGAGCATATATAATGAACTCGAATCCCGCCCCTTCCCCCGAACAGACCGCCTACGCCGATCTGCTCTTCTACGGCTGCTGGGCCGGCCTGTGCGTCATGTTCCTCACCTATCTGCTGTACATGTCCGGGCTGCTCGCGCCCTATATTCCTCTGGAGCGCATGCCGGAATACTGGGGCCGCTCCGTTTCCGTCTATCTCGGGCAGGGCAGGGCGCCGCACGGCTGGGCCTGGGTGAACCTGCTCGGCCGCGGGGACTTCATCAATTTCACCGGCATCGTGCTGCTGGCCGGATTGAGCATCCTGTGCTACCTGCGTATTCTGCCCGGTCTCTTACGGAAGAAGGACAACATCTTTTTCGCCCTGGCCGTTCTTCAGGTGCTGGTGCTGCTTTTCGCCGCGTCGGGCATAGTGGGAAGCGGAGCGCACTGATGAGAGCGGATTAGCACGGAGACAGCCATGTCGCCCCTAAAGCATCTCGCGCTTGTGGATATTCCGGCGATGCTCGACAAACTTCCGGTCGGCATCGCGATGATCAGCCCTTCCGGCCGGCTGAAGCACTTTAACCGCGCCCTGGAAAAGCTGCTCGGCATTGAGGCGGAAAAAGCGGCCGGCATGCCCTGCCGCAACGTGCTGCGCACGCGGCTGTGCGTGAGCGGCTGCCCGCTCGGCTGCTCGGCCTTCAGCGCGGGGGAGGAAGGCTTCACCCCGCCGGGCGGCGTGGAAAGCGATCTGATCAATTTCAAGCGGCGCAGGCTGCCGGTGCGCCTCCGGCATTTTTCCTTGCCTGACGAACGGGGAGGCGAACTGATGCGCCTGGACGTGCTTGAAGACCTGACCATGCTGAAGGAGCTTGAACAGCGCCTGGCGCGGCCCGGCGGCGGCAGACTGATCGGCAGAAGCCCGGCCATGGAGCGCATTTTCGCCCAACTGCCGTTGTTCGCGGCCGCCGACGCCCCGGTGCTGCTGACCGGCGAAACCGGCACCGGCAAGGATCTGCTGGCCGAATGCCTGCACCACGACTCTCCCCGGGCGCGCGAACCCTTTGTGCGCCTCAACGCCGGGCCCATGCCGGAGGATCTTTTCATCGCGGAACTGTTCGGCGAGGCGGCCGAGGGCCGGGCGGGCAAGGCCGGGCGTTTCAGACAGGCCGCCGAAGGCAGCCTCTACATCAGCGAACTCGCGGATCTGCCCGCCGCCTGTCAGGCGCGCCTGGTGCGCTTTCTGGACGACGGCAGCATTCTGCCCCTGCACGCGGAGCGGGAAGTCAGGCTCAACGTGCGCCTGATCGCGGCCACCGGCCACGCGCCCGAGGATCTGGTGCGCGAAGGGCGCTTAAGCGCCGAGCTGTTCCACAGGCTGAACGTCATCCGCCTGCATCTGCCGCCCCTGCGCGAGCGCGGGGAGGATCTCGACTTTCTTTTGCAGCATTTCCTCGAAATGTACGCGGCGCGCTTCAAAAAACGGGCGGCCGGCTTCGACGCGGGCGCGCGCAGGCTGCTGGCCGCGCATTCCTATCCGGGCAACATCAGGGAGCTGCGCAACATCATTGAATACGCGGCCATGGTGGCGCCCGAAGGGCTGATCGGCGTCGAGCACCTGCCCGTACACATCGCGGCCGAGGCTCCGGTCATGCCCAAAACGCCGCGCGCCAAAGCCGGAAAAGCGAGGAACGGAGCATGAAACGCACACTCCTGCCCCTCTGCCGCGACGAGCTTGCGGTACGCTTCGACATGGCGGCCGAGGCCCTGCTGCTGCTTCCCGCCGAAGGCGGCGGCTGTGAGCGCAGGCATCTTGTGCTCGCCCACGCCTCCGGCGAGGAACTGTGCGATCTCATCCTGCGCATGGACGTGCAATTGGTGATCTGCGGCGCGATAGAGGAAGATTATTACCACTACCTGCGCTGGAAGCGCGTGGAGCTGATCTGCGACGTGGCCGGGCCGCTCGACGCGCTGCTCGACCGCCTTGCCGCCGACGAGCTCAAGGACGGGGATACGCTGCCTTCGTCGAACGGGGAGGCCCTGTCGTGAACTCTTCCCCCTACGTTGTCCTGCGCAACAAGATCGTGGCCATCATGGCGGCCACGGCGATCCTGCCCGTGCTGCTGCTGGCGGTCATCAACTACAACGAGTTCAGGAACACCTTCGCCGCGGAAATGCAGACCCCCATGCGCACGATGGTCTCCAAAAGCAAAAACTCGCTGGAGCTGTTCATCGCGGAGCGCAGTTCGACCATCAGCCTCATCGCCTCGACCCTTTCCTACGAGGATCTTGCCGACCCGCGCACCCTGCAGCGCATTTTCTTCGCCATGCAGAAGGAGTTTTCCGGCTTCGTCGATCTGGGGCTGATCAACGGGCAGGGCGTGCTGGTCAACTATGTGGGCCCGCACAAGGAACTGCAGGGCGCGGACTATTCCGGCCAGGAATGGCTCGACAAGGTGCGCCTGCAGAACAGGTACATCAGCGAGGTGTTCCGGGGCCTGCGGCATTCTCCGCACGTTGTCGTGGCCGTGCAGCACGGCACGGAAACCGGGGAACGCTGGTTCGTGCGCGCCACTCTGGACACGGCGCGCTTTGCCGAATTCCTTTCGGTCATGAACTCCGACCCGGACAGCGACATGTTTCTGCTGAACACCGAGGGCGTGCTGCAGACCGATTCGCATTTCTACGGCAACACGCTGGAAAAATTTCCCATGCCCATGCCCGCGGCGGGCTACGACACCCGCGTCGCGCAGGCCCGCGACCCCGAAGGGCTGCCCGTGCTGCTGGCCTATTGCCGGCTTGCGGGCTCGAACTTCGTGGTCATGGCCGTCAAGCGCGACATGCATCCTCTGCGCATGTGGTTCATGCTGCGCACGGATCTGCTGTTCATCTTCTGCGCCGGCGTGCTGGCCGTCTATCTCACCGCGGTCGTCAACGTGGGCGGCCTGATACGCAGGCTGAAGGAGAGCGACGAAAAGCGCGAACAGGCGCTGCTGCAGATGGAGCACAGCCAGAAACTTTCCTCCATCGGCAGGCTCGCGGCCGGCGTGGCGCACGAAATCAACAACCCTCTGGCCGTGATCAACGAAAAAGCGGGCCTGCTCAGCGACTTTATCGAGCTGGGCGAAGAATTCCCCAGGCGCCGGGAATTCGCCGACAATCTCAAATCCATTTCCGCCGCCGTCGAACGCTGCCGCGACATCACGCACCGCATGCTCGGCTTTGCCCGGCGCATGGACGTGAAGATCGAGGAAATCGATCTCAACGCCGTGTTGCGCGAAACCCTGCTCTTTTTCGAAAAAGAGGCCCGGCACAGGAACGTGCGGATCATTCAGGAACTCGCGGACGACCTGCCGAAGATCCATTGGGATCGCGGCCAGTTGCAGCAGGTATTCCTCAACGTGCTCAACAACGCCCTGGCCGCCGTGGACAACGGGGGCGAAACGCGCATCGCTTCCGGCATACGCGAAGGAGCCGACGGCGCGCAAAGCGTGGTCATGAGCTTTACCGACAACGGCTCCGGCATGGACGAGGAAACGCTGAAGCATATTTTCGAGCCGTTTTTCACCACCAAAAAGGAACAGGGCACCGGTCTCGGTCTGTCCATCATCTACGGCATCGTCAAGAGGCACGGCGGAGAAATAGAAGTGGAAAGCGAACCGGGCAAAGGCACGACCGTCACCGTTGTGCTGCCTGTCCGGCCTGCTTCCAACTGAGTGAAGGAGCGATATGAACATCCTGCCCGAAATGAACATCCTGCTTGTGGACGACGAAGAGGACTTCGCACGCACCCTGGCGCAGCGCCTGGAACTGCGGGGGTATTCCGCCGAGGTGCGATCGGACGGGGAAAGCGCCCTGGCAACCCTGCGCGAAGAACAGTTCGATCTGGTGCTGCTCGACGTCATGCTGCCCGGCCAAAGCGGGCTCGCCGTGCTGCGGCGCATCCGGGAAACCCTGCCCGATCTGCCCGTCATCCTGCTCACCGGGCACACCAACGCCAGGGACGGAATCGAAGGCATGAAGCAGGGCGCGCGGGCCTACATCAACAAGCCCGTGGCCCTGCAGGAACTGCTCGACCTGTTCGCGGAAATACAAAAGGAGCGCGGCCGTGCCTGAAACACGCTTTTTCGGCCGGGTTCTGCGGCCCTGCACGCACGACATGCAGAACATTCTGGCCATCATCAAGGAATCCTGCCTGCTTATCGACGACGTGCTGCGCCTGAACGGGCCACCCCGCATGAAGCACGGCGACAAGATCCAGACGGCGCTGGCGACCGTTGCGGCCCAGGTGGAGCGCGGGCGCGGGCTCATGGAAGCGCTGAACGCCTGCGCGCACGCCGCGTCCGGGGACTGCCGGGCTTTTGACCCCGCGCTGCTCTGCGCGCGGGCGGCCCTGCTTGCCGAACGCGGCCTCCGGCTCCGGCAGTGCGGGCTGGAAATTATCCTGCCGGAAAACAGCCCCTGCCTGAACGCCTCCGGCTTCGCCTTTTTGCGGGCCGTGCACGGCGCGCTGGAAAGCGTGGCGGCGCAATCCGCGCCGGGCGACCGCGCGCGCCTGGAGCTGGCGTTTCCGGCGGGCGGCGGGGCCGAAGTGCGGATAGGCGCGCAAAACAGCCGCGCCGTGCCCCAGGCGGATGACGACCTGAAAGACGCGGTGCGGCAGTGCGGCGGCGCTCTGCGGGAGGAAGAAGGCGCGCTTGCGCTCTCCTTCCCGGCGGAATCAGTGCAATAACGGCGGGAGGCGGGCATGGCGGAAACGCTTTCCATATTGCTCATCGACGATGAAGAGGAATTCGTCCGCACGCTCGCAAGCCGGCTTGAACTGCGGGGCCTGCGGGCGCGCACGGCCTTTTCCGGAGAAGAAGGCCTTGCCCTGCTGCGGGAAGAAGCGCCCGACGCCGTGCTGCTGGACATGCGCATGCCGGGCCTTTCCGGGCTTGAAACTTTGCGGGAAATACGCGCGTTGCGCGCGGATCTGCCGGTTATCATCATCACCGGGCACTGCTCGGAACAGGACAGGGAAGAAGCGCTCGCGCTCGGCGTGCAGGGCTATTACGGCAAGCCCGCGCCCTTTGACGAACTGCTCGAACGCCTGCGCTCCCTGCCGGGCGGGCGGACAAACCCGGAGGCCGATGCATGAGCGTCGACGCGGAACACGCCGGGCAAAGGCCCTTTCTGCTGCTTGTGGACGACGAGCAGGACTTTCTCGACATGCTCGCCTTCCGCCTCGAAGAACGCGGCCTGCCCTGCCTGCGGGCTTCAAGCGGCGACGCGGCGCTGCATTTTCTGGACGATCCGGATCTGGAAGTGGTGCTGCTCGACCTCAACATGCCCGGCCTGCCGGGCCTGGAGGCGCTGCGGGCCATCAAGGAACAGCGGCCCGAGGTGGAAGTGCTGCTGCTGACCGGGGAAAGCGATCTTTCCGTCGCGGCGCGCGGCATGCGGCGCGGCGCGGGCGACTATCTGCTCAAGCCGGTGGACATGCCGGCGCTGCTGGAGTCCCTGAGCAAGGCCCGGCAGCGGGTGCGCGGGCACAAGAAACGCCTGCGGGCGGCCGACGCCGGCCGGCTCATCGCGCTGGGATCGCTGGCGCACGGCGTGGGGCACGAGATCAACAACCCCCTGCAGGCCGTGGTGCAGGGCGCGGAATGGCTGTGCGAACTCGTAGAGGACGCCGAATCCGGCCTGCCCCTGCCGCCGGAGGAAGTGGCCTCCGCCGCGCACGTCATCCGCGACCAGGCGCACGCCTGCGCGCGCATCACGAAACAGCTGCTCGATCTGGCCCACCGCGCGCGCAACGCCACGGCGACGGCGGACATCGCCGAACTGGGCGCCAGAATCGCGGCCAGGCTGCGCGAACGCGCGCGGCATCTGAACGTGGAGCTTGTCACGGAATTCGAAGCGGATCTGCCCCTGCTGCCCTATTCCGGGGCGGAACTGGAACCCGTGCTGGCCCAGCTTGCGGCCAACGGCCTCGACGCTCTGGAGGCCCTGCCCGAAGACGAAGCCGGCGAGCGAAGATTGACGCTTGCGCTTTCCCGCGCCGGGCCTATTCTCCGTATAGAGGCGCGCGACACGGGCGAAGGCATAGCACCCGAACACGCCCGGCGTATTTACGAGCCCTTCTTTTCCACGCGCCCCGTGGGCAGGGGCGCCGGCCTCGGCCTGACCATATGCCACAGCATAGTCACCATGTTGCGGGGGACATTGCGGCACATGCCGAACACGCCCCGCGGAACGATAATGCGGGTGGATCTTCCACTGGCCCCCGCCCCTGAAAAGGAAAAAGCATGAAAAGAATGAAGCTGCTCATCGTGGACGACGAACCGGCGTTGTGCCGGGTGCTGTCGGACAGGCTTTCCGTGCTCTACGGCATCACGCCGGATATCTGCCATAACGGCGTGGAAGCGCTCGAAAAAATGCAGGCGAACGATTATGACGTCGTGGTGCTGGACATCGAAATGCCGACCATGGACGGCATGGAGACGCTCAAGCGCATCAAGGAAATCAAGCCCACAACGCAGGTGGTCATGTTCACCGGGCACAGCACCGAGGATCGGCGCATGCTCGCACAGACGCTGGGCGCGTTCAACTACGTCGACAAGATCGACGGCGTGTACAAGCTCGCGCCCATGATCGAAGGCGCGTTCCGCCTGCGCAAGGCGCTTGAGGACGCCTATACCGACGTTGCCCTGAACGAATACAGCCGTTGAGGCAGCGGTTCATTTTGCCGTGATGCTTCGTCAGACCCGATAATTTTCAGCTGTATTTTTTCCGGTGGAACTCAATTTGCCCATGCAAATTCGTTCCCACCGGAATTGCAGCCTATCCGTCTTCCCCCGCCTGACGGCAAAAGCAGCCGCTCCCCGCTGTTGCTCAAAATGAGGCACGATGCATTCTCAGCGCCTTGACCGCCGTACCCGGAGCGGATACTGAATCGTCGACTCCGGTTGATATTCCGGCCATATGCCCGACCCGGGAGGCGCATGTCCCTGAAGAACTTTTTCACGCACGTTTCCGACGTGCTCTTTCCCCGTCACCGCGCGCAATGCCCCCATTGCGGCGGCGTGCGCTGCATGGGCCTGTGCGGCCTGCTGGACGGGCCGGAGAAGGAAACACCGCCCGCAGAGCCCGCCCCACCGGAAGCATCGGCCGAAAAAGATGCCGGTGAATTGCCGTAAAACAGCGCCGCTTGCGCCGCTTCAGCCTTTCACGTATGCTTCGCCCCCGTGGAGGCGTTTCGTCACCGGTGTGGCGCCTGGTCTTCAAAACCAGTGGACGGTTTAATCGCCGTTGGTAGGTTCGACCCCTATACGCCTCCGCCA
>JAVBNZ010000042.1:0-20162 GCA_031551145.1 Desulfovibrionaceae bacterium
CGGCGCGGTCTTTTTTTCTCTATCGCATAAAGACGCCCCGGGGTGAAGCTGTTTTTCCGTGTTCTCAACGCTTCTTGCCTTGGTTGCGGCACATTGCTATTGTGCGCGCAGTGTCGGTATCGGGGGCAAAAAACGTGCGCCCCGGCAAGGTATTGCGCAGAGCGGAAAGAGGAGTTTTCATGCTGCGTTCCCTGAACAAACTCTACGCCTCGGTGCTGCCCGTGGATGAAAGCCTGGACGCCCGGGCCAGGGAGCATCTGGACAATCTCACTAAACCCAAAGGCAGCCTGGGACGGCTGGAAGACGTCGCCGCCCGGCTGTTCTGCATAGCCGGCGGCGTAACGCCCCTGCGCGTCGATCCGGGCGTGGTCTTCACCGTGGCCGGGGATCACGGCGTGGCGGCGCAGGGCGTGAGCCCGTATCCGCAAATCGTCACCCGGCAGATGGTGCGGAATTTTCTGGAAGGCGGAGCGGCCATCAACGTGTTGTGCAACGTGACGGGCATCGAACAGAACGTGGTGGACGCCGGCTGCGCGGGCGGCCCTTTTGAGCCGCATCCCCGGCTTATCGACCTGCGCCTGGGAGAAGGCACGGCCGACATTTCGCAGGGTCCGGCCATGAGTGCGGAAACCTGCCGGCGCGCCCTGCTTCAGGGAGCGACCGTGGCCGCCAAGGCCGCCGGCATGGGCTACCGCTGTGTGGGCACCGGAGACATGGGCATAGCCAACACCACCTCGGCCGCCGCGCTGTGCTGCGCCTATCTCGGCCTGCCGCCCGAAGTGGTGGTCGGCGCCGGCGCGGGCCTTGACGCCGAGGGCGTGGCCCGCAAAATCGACGTGGTGCGCCGGGCGCTGGAAGCCAACCGCGCCGCCTGCATATCGGGCGATCCCACCGCCGTGCTCGCCGCCCTGGGCGGTTTTGAAATCGCCGTAACGGCAGGCATCATCCTCGGCGCGGCCCAGCACGGTCTGGCCGTGCTCGTCGACGGCTTCATCTCCGGCGCCGCCTACGTCGCGGCTCTGCGGCACTGCCCGGCCGCGGCGGGCTATTGCTTTCTCGCCCACAGTTCGGCGGAGCGCGGGCACGCCGTGGTGCTCAAAACACTGGGCGCGGAGCGCCCCCTGCTCGATCTGGGCATGCGCCTCGGCGAAGGCACGGGCGGCGCGCTGGCCCTGGTGCTGCTGCGGGCGGCGGCCGCCGTTTTCAACGACATGGCAACCTTCGGCAAAGCCGGCGTCGACGCCGGGAGCCCCGCATGAGCGAGCCCCCTCTGCTGCTGACCCGCAACCTGTCGCGCACTTTCCGCGCGCGGGGCGGGCTGCTTGCGCCCCCTCTTTTTCTGCGCGCGGTGGATGATGTTTCCCTGGAACTGCGCAGAGGCGAAAGCCTCGGTCTGGTGGGGGAATCCGGCTGCGGCAAATCCACGCTGGGCCGCATGCTCGTCGGCCTGCTTCCGCCCGGTTCCGGCTCCATAGAGTTCGAGGGCCGGACCATTCCGCCGGACGGCTCTCTCCTCCGGGGCCGCGTGCAGATGGTTTTCCAGGATCCTTTTTCCTCCCTCAACCCGCGCATGCGCGTCGGCGATTCGGCCGGCGAACCCCTGGCCGTGCGCGGCGTGCCGCGCGCTTTGCGCCGTGAACAGGTGGAGGAAAGCTTTGCCCTCGTGGGGCTTACCGCCGCCCAGGCCCGGCTTTTCCCGCACGAATTCTCCGGCGGCCAGCGCCAGCGCATCGCCGTGGCCCGCGCGCTCATCACCCGGCCCGCCGCGCTGATCTGCGACGAGCCCGTCTCCGCTCTGGACGCCTCCGTACAGGCCCAGGTGCTCAATCTGCTCTGCGACGTGCGCGAACGCTTCGGCCTGAGCCTGCTTTTCATCTCCCATGCGCTTTCGGTCGTGGCCTTCATGTGCCGGCGCATCGCGGTCATGTATCTGGGCAGGCTTGTCGAACTCGCCGACAGGGACGAACTGTTCAAGGAAGCCGCCCACCCCTACAGCCGGGCGCTCATGGCCGCCATGCCCTCGCGCGGGCGGGGTCTTTCCTTCGTTCCGGCGGGCGAACCGCCGAGTCCCGTCAATCCTCCTCCGGGCTGCACCTTTCACCCCCGCTGCCCCCATGTCATGTCCATATGCCGCGTGCAGGCCCCCGAACAGACGAACTTGGGCGCCGAGCACGTGGTGCGCTGCCATTTATACGGGTGATGAGGGAGACTGCATTATGACCACAGCGAAAAAGGCGCCCGCCGCGGGCGCGGCGTTGGCGATAACGGCCCTGGGCGTGGTGTTCGGAGATATCGGCACGAGCCCGTTGTACGCGTTGAAAGAGTGTTTTCACGGCCCGCACGCCATAGACGTGACGCACACCAATGTTATGGGCGTGCTTTCGCTCATTTTCTGGAGCCTGATGGTGGTGATCACCGTCAAATACGTGTGCTTCGTCACCAAGGCGGACGACAACGGCGAAGGCGGGACCTTCGCGCTCCTGGCCCTGCTGCGCAACGCCGTGAGCAACGCGCCGCAGAGCCGCTTTTTCCGCGCCGTGCCTTATCTGGCCTTGTGCAGCGCTTCCCTGGTGTACAGCGACGGCATCATCACGCCGGCCATTTCCGTGCTCTCGGCCGTGGAAGGTCTGGACGTGGCGGCTCCCGGCGCGGAAGCCCTGATCGTGCCTCTGACCTGCGCGATCCTGCTCGGGCTCTTCATGGTGCAGAAGCACGGCACGGCCCGCCTCGGTTCGGTGTTCGGGCCGGTGATGCTGATTTGGTTCGCGGCCTTGACCTGCATAGGAATCATCAACATTTTTGATCATCCCAACGTGGTTTTCGCCATAAGCCCGCATTACGCCGTTGAATATTTCAGGCTTAATCATGTGCACGGCATTATTGTGCTCGGCACGGTGGTTCTGTGCATTACCGGAGGAGAGGCGCTTTACGCCGATCTGGGGCACTTCAGCCGGCTGCCCATACGCAACGCCTGGCTGTGCATCGCCGGCCCGGCCCTGATGATCAACTACCTCGGCCAGGGAGCGCTGATCTTGAACAACCCGGATGCGGCCCACAATCCTTTTTACCAGGCCGTGCCGAAGCTTTTTCTGTATCCCATGCTGGCTCTGGCTACCCTGGCCACGGTCATCGCCTCACAGGCGCTGATCACGGGGGTGTATTCCCTGACGCAGCAGGCCATGCAGTTCGGCTTTCTGCCGCGCATGCAGGTGGTGCATACGTCTTCGGCGGCCAAGGGGCAGATCTATCTGCCCACGATCAACACCCTGCTCATGGTGGCCTGCATAAGCCTGGTATTGATTTTTAAAAATTCCAATGGGTTGGCTGCGGCTTACGGTCTGGCGGTGACCGGGGCGATGGCCATCACTTCAGTGCTCTATTTCGCGGTGGCGCATTATGCCTGGAAATGGCCGCTGCTCAAGGCGCTGCCGTTGCTGGGGCTCTTTTTTCTCTTTGATCTGCCCTTTCTGGGGGCCAACCTCGTCAAGGTCATGGACGGCGGCTGGCTGCCCCTGCTGGCCTCGGTGGTGCTCATTTCCGTCATGACCACCTGGAAGAAGGGCCGCGCCTACCTGCGCGAGCGCTTCGAGCGCATGAGCATGCCGCTGGACGCCTTTCTGGCCTCCCTGCGCGAGGTCAAGGTCAACAGAAGCCCCGGCATAGGCGTGTACATGACCATGAACCAGAATCTCACCCCCATGCCCCTGGCCCGTTCCATAGCCCTTATTCATACGGTGCCGGAAACCATTGTCCTGCTTACCGTAAAGACGGCCAATTCGCCCTACGTGAAGCCCGCCCGGCGCATCAGCCTGAACGAGGGGGACAAGGATGTGGGGCTGTACCGCATGACCGCGTCCTACGGCTACATGGAGCAGCCGAACATCGCGGAAATAGCGGAACTCTCGCGCGACACCGCCATGTACCTGCCGCTGTACGACTGCACCTTCTACCTCGGCCGCGAAACCATATTGCCGGCCTCGGAAGCGTCCGCCATGCGGCCCTGGCGCAGGGAACTTTTTGTGTTTTTGAGCAACAACGCCTGGAACGCCTCAACCTTCTTCAACATCCCCACTTCCCGCGTGGTGGAGATAGGCACGCACCTGGAAGTGTAATACCCGGCCGGACGCTACGGGGATTTTCGCGGGGGAATGCCCCGCCCGCAGGGCACGCCGACCTGGCAGAAACCGCAGCCGTAGCCGTCGAAGTGGAAAGCCTCCCTGACGTAGGGCGCGGTGACGCCGCGCACGTAAGCGAAGCAGCGGCGTTTGTCGTGTCCGTCTTTGCTCAGGGCATCGGCCGGGCAGCGTTGGATGCACAGGCCGCAGTCGCCGTCGGAGTTGAAGAAAAGACAATAGTCCCTGTGTCCCGTGTAGGGGCGGGGAGAGGGCGGCAGCGCGGCCCCCACGATGAGGGAGCCCACGCGCATGGCCTTGCCGGCCGGGGTGATCAGGCCGTCGCAGAGGCCGAAGGTGCCGAGCCCGGCGGCAAACGCGGCGTGGCGCTCCGACCAGGTGGAGGCGTAGATCAGGCGTTCGTCCTCCACGCGCGTCCACTCGGGCAGCAGAACGGGGGCAGCGGCCTTGATGCCGAGTGCGGCGGCGGCCTGTTCCAGATGCCGGCGCAGACCCTCGTTCACATATTTTTCGCCCATAATGCGGGCTCTGGCCCAGCGTTCGGCGGGCAGTTTCGTTTCCTTGCGGTGATCGCGGCAGGTGGCGGCGGTTTGCGGCAGGATCCAGACGATCACGCTCAGGTCTTCAGGCGCGGCCCGGTCTTCGGGAAAGGCCAGGCCGAAGGCTTCGGCCGGTGTCCAGTGAAACGGCCCGACATGCTTTTTGTAGTCCGCCCAGAGGGGATCCGCGCCGGAAGCGACGCCGATCAGCGGTGGGCCGAAAGCGGGCTCGAAACCGCCGGGCATGTGGAGGTCGTTCGCCGGCCCGGCGAGAAAATCGGCGATGAGGCGGCAGAAACGGTCGCGCGTGTCGGCGGCGTTCATGGCGTGGCTCCCGCGGTTTGAGGATTTTTCCCCGGCATAGGGATATTTTGCGGAATTGGCAAGTCGGCCGGAATCCCTCTTGCCTATTGCCGGCTGTTCGTCCTAAGTTGCGGCCCATCATGAGCGCGAAGCAAAACAAGTATATTCTGCGGTACCTGCTGCTTTTCATCGGCATCTCCTTCATGGCTCTGGGCATTGCTCTTACCACGAAGGCGAATCTCGGCACCCCTCCCATCACCTCTCTGCCGTATGTGGCGAGCCTGGGCTTCACCCCCAGCCTCGGCGCGTTCACCACCCTGTTGAATATGGCGTTTGTCGCCATGCAGGTTCTTTTGCTGGGCAAAAAATTTCCGAAAATGCAGTTTTTGCAGATTCCGACCTCATTGCTTTTCGGATTTTTCATTGATTTCTGGATGATGCTGGTGCCTGTCCCGCCGGAAGGCGTGTATATGTACAAGCTGTTGTTTGTCGGAGCGGGCATTCTTGTTCTTGCCTTCGGCATCTTTGTGGAAGTGAGCGCCGACGTGGTGATGATGCCCGGCGAAGGGGCGGTGCTGGTCCTGGCGTTGGTAACGCGCAGGGATTTCGGCATATTGAAGGTGGCTTTTGATTCGACCCTGGTTTTTCTGGCCGTGATGCTCTCGTTCATGCTCTTTCAGGACTTGAGGGGGGTGCGGGAAGGCACGATCCTGTCCGCCGTCAGCGTGGGGCTTGTGGTCAGATTTTTCTTCGCCGTGCGGAAAAGGCTTGCCGCGCCGCCCGCCGGCGAGCGCCGCGCGTGAACTGCCGCCGCTGCGTCCCGCCCGCCCGTCGTTTTGCGCGTCAGCCCGCGCAGCGCCCGTGATTTGTTGCGGAAGCCGGAAAAACACGCGCTTTTGAAGCGGGAGTTCCGGGGCGGCTCTCTCTTGCCTTGCTCCCGGCTTTGCGGATAGTATTTGGAGCACAAAAATTGCGCGGCAAATACTCGCCGGGCAGGGATCCGGCGCGCCGCCGCAGGCGGCGGAGCAAGCGCAGGCGACGTTGTGCGCGCAGCGATTTCGAGCGGAAATTGTTGAACAATTTCCGCTCCTGCCATAAAATGCGGATTCAACGCTTTCATTTCGGAGGAAATGCATGCAGGCTCCCAAAAAAGTCGTGCTCGCCTATTCCGGCGGGCTGGATACCTCGGTTATCCTGAAATGGCTGATCATCACCTACGGCTGCGAAGTCGTCACCATGACCGCCGACCTCGGCCAGCCGGAAGATCTTTCCGGTGTGGAGGCGAAAGCGCTCAAAACCGGGGCCGTCAAAGCCTATGTCGAAGATTTGAAAGATGAATTCGCCCGCGATTTCGTCTTTCCCATGCTCCGTTCCGGCGCAAGCTACGAGGGCCGCTATCTGCTCGGCACCTCCATCGCCCGTCCGCTCATCGCCAAGCGCCTGGTCGACATCGCCCTGCGCGAGGGCGCGGACGCCGTGGCCCACGGCGCCACCGGCAAGGGCAACGACCAGGTGCGCTTCGAGTTCACGGTCAACGCCCTGGCTCCGCAACTGCGCGTGATCGCGCCCTGGCGGGAGTGGGGTCTCATGTCCCGCACGGCGCTCAACGCCTTCGCCGAACAGCACGGCATTCCCATTTCCGGCGCCCAGAAGCGCTACAGCATGGACAGCAACATGCTCCACAACAGCTTTGAGGGCGCGGAACTTGAAGATCCGGCCAACGAGCCGCACGAAAGCTGCTATTTCATGTCCCGCCCCATGGCCGAGGCCCCGGACGAGCCCGAATACGTGGAGCTGGATTTTGAGGAAGGCGACGTGGCGGCCGTGAACGGCCTCTTTCTGCCGCCGGCCGGGCTGGTGCTCAAGCTCAACGAAATCGGCGCGCGCCACGGCATAGGCCGGCTGGACATGGTCGAAAACCGCTTCGTCGGCATGAAGTCGCGCGGGGTGTACGAAACGCCGGGCGGCACGATTATCCGCGCCGCGCACCGCGACCTGGAAGGCATTTGCCTGGATCGCGAAGTCATGCGCGTACGCGACACCATCGCGCCCGCCTATGCGGCGGCCGTGTACAACGGTTTTTGGTTCGCGCCGGAACGCGAGGCCATGCAGGCGTTTATCGACACGGCCCAGCGCTGCGTCAGCGGCAAGGTGCGGCTGAAGCTGTTCAAGGGCGGCGTCTGGCCGGTGAGCCGCGAATCGCCCAACACGCTGTACTGCCACGACCTGGCCACCTTTGAGGAATGCGCCACCTATGATCACAAGGACGCGGCCGGCTTTATACGCTTGAATTCGCTGCGCTTGAAAACCTATGCCGCCGTAAAAAAGAGGCGTTCATGAGCACCAATGCGAGCTGGGGCGGCAGGTTCGCGAGCGGGCCGTCGGAGCTTCTGGCCGAGTACACGCAGTCGGTTTCCTTTGATCAGGCCCTGGCCCTGCACGACATCGCCGGTTCGGTCGCGCATGCCCGCATGCTCGGCGCGCGGGGCATCCTGACGACGGAAGAGTCGGGCAGGCTGATCGACGGGCTGGGCCGCGTGCGGGAAGAGATTCTTCAGGGCCGTTTCGTCTGGAAGCGGGAGCTCGAAGACGTGCACATGAACATTGAAGCCCGCCTGACGGAACTGACGGGCGAGGTGGGCAAGAAGCTGCACACGGGCAGAAGCCGCAACGATCAGGTCGCGCTGGCCTTCCGGCTGTTCGCGGCGGATCGTGTGCGGGCGTGGCGGGATCTGGCCCGCGAACTGGCCGGGGTGTTTCTTGCGCGGGCGGAGGAGCATCAGGAGGATATTCTTCCCGGCTGCACGCACATGCAGCCCGCGCAGCCGGTTTCCCTGGCTCAGCACCTGCTGGCATACGCCTGGATGTTTGCGCGCGACGTCGAACGCATGGACGACGCCCTGCGCCGGGTGCGCGTCTCCCCTTTGGGCGCGGGCGCGCTTTCGGGCACGACCTATCCGCTCGATCCGGCGATGGTGGCGCAGGAGCTGGGCTTCGGGCTGTTCGCCAATTCGATGGATGCCGTCTCCGACCGCGATTTCGCGCTGGAAGCGCTGTTTTGCGCCGCCTGCGGCATGATGCACCTTTCGCGCTTTTGCGAGGAAATCGTCATCTGGGCCAATCCGGCCTTCGGCTTCGTGCGCCTGCCGGACGGCTACGCCACGGGTTCCTCCATGATGCCGCAAAAGAAAAACCCCGACGCCGCCGAACTGATGCGCGGCAAAACCGGCCGGGTGTACGGCGATCTCCTGAACATGCTCACGGTGATGAAGGGCCTGCCCCTGACCTACAACCGGGACTTGCAGGAAGACAAAGAGGCCTTTCTGGACGCGGACGCGACCTTCAGCGCCTCGTTGCGCATCATGGCCGGCATGCTCGCGGAACTGGGCTTTGATGTCGGGCGCATGCGCGCGGCCTGCGGGACGGGTTTTCTCAATGCGACGGAACTGGCCGACTATCTCGTGGGCAAGGGCGTGCCGTTCAGAGAGGCGCACCACCTGACGGGCGCGGCAGTGGCCCTGGCGGAACGGCGCGGCCTGGGACTGGAGGAACTGGATCTGGACGATCTGCGTGGCATCAGCGACCGTATCGAGGCGGATGTGTTCGCCGTTCTGGACTACAAGGCGGCTGTGCGGCGCAGGCGGAGCCCGGGCGGAACGGGGCCGGACTCCGTGAGGAGTCAGATCGAAACGTTGCGTGTTGTTTTGAATTGCGTTAGTGTTGCATCGTGAAAAAAATGTTCGCGTTTCGACGCGGCGCAGGCTCCCGTTCACGGAGCCGTCCCGCGCCGGCCGGGCGGCCGGCGCGGGGGACCGCGTTGCCGAACGCGGCTGGATTCAGCTTCGGCGCCGCGCCGATGCGGCGCGTTCCCGGCCGGAGCACTGAGAGGATGCCATGCTGCTTCAAAATACCACGTTTTTGTCCTGTCCGAAAAAAAACGATGCGGACAGCGTCATGCGTCGCTATAAACGTCTTTTGCGTCCATACCGCGTGGAAGCCCGACGCCTGCAGTTTCCCCCGCCCACCCGCTCCGTCATCGACGGCCCCTGCTACGACATCGGGGCCGGAGGCCTGTGCGTGGAATGCCCGAACGCCCTGGACGAAGGGGATCTGTTGCAGGTGCGGGTGCATGTTCCCAAACTCAACAAATATTCCCCGGGCTTTTTCAAAGCGTATGAAAACGATGCCGAACAGTACGTGCAGTGCATCGCAACAGTGGCCTGGATACGCCGTTCGGGCGGTTCGTATCTGGTGGGCCTGCAGTTCACGGATATAGACTCCGACAAGCGCACGGCTCTGCAAGGCCTGGTGGATAAGGCCGCGGCGGCGCAAAAAACCGCCGATTGAAACGCGTTGCCGGGATTCGCCTGTACATCCCCGCCGCGAAAAAGTTGCAGGACACGATGTCCGCCGTGAGCAACCGGTTCAGGCGTAAAATGCGACAACACCGCAAGGAGGCCCCGCATGTCCACAGCTTTCCTCGAACGACGCTCCCTGCTTATGGGCATGGCCGCCGGCGCTCTGGCCCTGGCTTCCCCGCCCGCCCTGGCCGCCGTGGAATGGAAGAAAACGCCCGGCATGGACGCCATGACCTGCCTGCGCACCCGGCGCAGCGTGCGCAATTTCAAGGATGAGCCGGTGCCGCCCGATCTGATCGGGGAAATGCTGGCCGCCGGCATGAGCGCGCCCAGCGCCGGCAACCAGCAGCCCTGGCAGTTCGTGCTTATAGAAGACAGGGCGCGGCGCGAAAAAGTAAGCAGAATGCACGGCAACATCGGCTTCGCCGCCAAGGCCGGACTGTGCGTTCTGGTGTGCGGCGATTTGTCAAAGGACAAATACGGCGGCGACAAAAGCGGCGGCTATTGGATCCAGGACCTGAGCAACTGCTCGCAAAACATTCTTCTGGCCGCGCACGCGCTCGGGCTCGGCGGCGTGTGGACGGGCGTCTACCCCAAGGAAGAACGGATGAAGCCTGTGCGGGAACTGTGCAAACTGCCCGAGAACATCATTCCCTTCAGCCTCTTGGTGATCGGACGGCCGGAAAACACGCCCGAACCGACGGATCGTTTTGATCCGGCCAGAATACATAAAGAAGTTTGGTAGAAAAAAACACCCTGACGGGGAAGCCGCAAGGGTTTCCCCGTTTTTTTTGCGCCTGTCCGGAAAAAAGCGCCCGGCCGCACAAAACATCTTCCCGTCGTAGAGGAACGCCGTGCCCAACTCTGTTTCTTCCCCCGGAAGCAAGGCCGGGAAATTGTCCCTGCAGGCGTGGCTGGCCATGTTCCTGTCGGCGGGACTGTGCCTGCTGCTGCTCTTTGTCGTCATTTCGCGCAAGCTCGCCATTGAAAAAATGGCGATGGAACGCGCGATCATAGAAAAAAGCATCAAAATAAACGAAATCGTGCCGAAATTGCTCTACAAGACGCAGGCCCTGGCGGCTCTGGTCATTCAGAGCAACGGCGCGGTCAGGGATTTTGACAGGGTGGCGGCCACCATAGTGGACGATCCCGCCGTGCTGAACATCCTCATCGCGCCGGGAGGCGTGGTGTCCGCCGTGTATCCCCTGCAGGGCAACGAAAAGGTTGTGGGCTACAATCTTCTGGGGCCGGGGCCGGGCAACAGGGAGGCCCGCGCGGCCAAGGAGCACGGCCGGCTGATTTTCGGCGGGCCGTTCCCGCTGGTGCAGGGGGGGCAGGCTCTGGTCGGCCGGTTGCCGGTATGGCTGGGCGCGCCCGGCGAAGAAAAGACGTTTTGGGGTCTTGTTTCCGTCACGCTCAAATATCCCCAGGTATTGTACGGGGCGGGGCTGGATACGCTGGAAACCCTCGGCTTCGCCTATGAAATCTGGCGCATCAACCCGGATACGGGCGACAGGCAGATCATCGCCGCCAGCGAGTATAAATATGACGGCACGGCACCGTATATTGAAAAGCACATTTCCATTCTCGACGCGGACTGGTATTTCCGCATTCTTCCCGTCAAAACCTGGTATGAGTATGCGGAAAACTGGATGTTCATCATTCTCGGCCTGGGTGTGAGCGTTCTCGTTACCTGCATCGTTCAGAACAATTCCGTCCTGAAAAAGCTGCAATACAATCTGGAAGACATGGTGCGCACGGATCCTCTGACCGGTCTGCTCAACAGAAACGGACTGTTCCACGAGCTCGAGGAACTGGTGCGCGACGGAAAACCCTTCATTCTGTATTACCTGGATATCGATCACTTCAAGAAGATAAACGAACTGCACGGCCACCAAACGGGCAACCGCGCGCTGACCGTTTTTTGCGAAACAATCCGCAGGCATCTGGGCTCCGGGCATATCTTCGGCCGCGTGGGCGGCGACGAATTCGTGGTCTGCCGGCCGGCAAACGGCACAGAGGCCGTTTCCGACATTTTATGGAAGGACATTGAAACGGATCTCGCGCTTCCGGCCGACAACGGGCGGGACGCGGAGATTGTTCTGGAATTCAGCAGGGGCTCGGCCGCGTTTCCCGATGACGGCGGTGACGCCGACGCGCTGGTGCGTTGCGCCGATATGCGCATGTACCGGCAGAGGCAGGAGCGCCGCGCCGCGCGACAGCGCGCCGGTTAAAGCATATTCACGGGATCGAGGTCCAGGGTCAGCCGCAGCGGCCCGGCATCCGCCGCGCCGGCGGCCGCAAGAAAGGCGGTGCGCAACGGAACCCAGTCCCGCGCCTTGAGCAGGCAGTGGAAGCGCCTGCGGCCCCGCAACATGGAAAGCGGCGCCGGCGCGGGGCCCAGCACGGCAACGCCCTGTTCGCGTCCCGCCCGCCGTAAATTCTCGCCCAGGCGGGCGAGTTCGGGCAGGGCGTCTTCCCGGCCGGCCTCAAAGCTGATGCGCACCAGCGCCAGCCGCACAAAGGGCGGATAGCCGCGTTTTTCGCGTCTGGCGATTTCCGCGGCGTAAAATCCTTCGTAATCGCCCCGGCGTATATATTCCCAGCAATAGTGGGAGGCGTCCCTGGTCTGGATAATCACCTCTCCGGGCCGCCCGCCCCGTCCTGCCCGCCCCGCCGACTGCACCAGCAGTTGAAAGCTGCGCTCCGCGGCCCGGTAGTCGGGCAGGTTGAGCCCCAAATCCCCGTCCGCCGCCAGGGCCAGGGTCACCTGAGGAAAATGGTGCCCTTTCGAGAGCATCTGCGTGCCCACCAGCACCTGCGCCTCCTGCCGGGCAAAGGCTTCCAATATCTCCTCCATGCGGCCGGGCCGGCGGGTGCTGTCACGATCCAGGCGCAGCAGGCGCGCGGGCGCGAGCAGGGAGACGAGCGTTTCGGCCAGGCGCTCCGTGCCTTCGCCCATCGGCAGGTAATGCAGGCCTTTGCATTTGGCGCAGGGCTGGGGAAAGGCGATGCCGTAGCCGCAATAATGGCAGAGCAGGCGTTCGCGCCCCTTGTGGTAGGTGAGGCTGATGGCGCAGTGCGGGCAGCGCGGCGTTTCGCGGCAATCCAGGCAGTACATGTGCGGCGCATAGCCCCGCCGGTTGAGCAGCACCACGGCCTGCTCCCCGCGCCGCGTCACTTCGCGCAGGGCATCCAGGCTTTCGGGAGCGAGCAGGGGCTCGGAAGGCGCAATGCCGCTGATATCCACCAGGCGGATTTCGGGCAGTTCCCCGCCGCCCACGCGCCGCCCGAGCCGGGAAAGCTGCAGGCCGCCCTGTTCGGCCGCGTAAAAGCTTTTGAGATCCGGCGTGGCCGAGCCGAGCAGCAGCGCGGCGCCGCTCTGTTCCGCGCGGAACCAGGCGATTTCCTTGGCGTGGTATGTAAAACCCTCGTCCTGCTTGAAGGAGGCGTCGTGCTCCTCATCCAGCACGATCAGGCCGAGCCTGAACAGCGGCAGAAAGAGCGCGGAGCGCGTGCCCACAACAACGCCGGCCTGCGCGCATGCCGCGAGTTCGCGGAAGGTTTTTTCGCGCCGCGCCGCGCTCTGGTAGCCGTGAAAAAGCGTGATCGGCGCGCCGGGCAGGGCCAGACGGGCGTCGCGCGTCAATTTTTGCGCCAACGCCACTTCCGGGGCCAGAAGCAGAACGGACTTGCCCCGTTCCAGGCAGGCGCGGGCCGCTTCGAGATACACGGCGGTCTTGCCGCTGCCGGTCACGCCGAAGAGCAGCCGGCTGCCCGCCTTGCCCGCGTCCATGGTGTCGCGCAACGCGGCCACGGCGTCTTCCTGTTCCGCATTGAGCGTGAAGGGCGGGGGCGGGGGGGGCAGCAGGTTTTCGCTTTCTTCGTCCCGCTCTTCCGGCGGCGGGCCGATGCGCACAAGGCCCATGTCCGCCAATTGCCGCAGCACGGGGGCATAGCCGGGGCCGAGGCTTTGCGTCAGGGCGCGCCGGCTCTGCGCGCCGTGTTCCAGCAGGCGATCGAGCAGGGCGATCTGCCGGACGGCGGCCGGGCGCACCGGCCAGGGCGGATCAATGCACAGGGAGCAGAATTCGCTTGCGCCGGCATCCGCCCGGGGGGGCAGGATTTCAACCTCGCCGCGCGCCCAGGCGGTGTTGAGCGCTTCCAGTTCGGGCCGGGAAAGAGATTCGAGCCCCCGCAGGGAGAGCGTCACGGCCCTGCCGGCCACAAAGCGGCGCAGCCGCACTCCGGCCACGGCGCGCAGGCCGGCGGGCAGCACGTGGCCGAGCACGCGGCCCGGCGTTACGGCCTGACGCAGGGCCAGTTCGCGGATCATGTCCAGATAGCCGGCGTCAAAAAGCGGGCGCGCCTCCAGGGGCCGGCACAGGGGCTTTATTTCGACGCCTTCGGGCACGTCTTCCGGTCGGGCCGGGCCGAGCAGCACGGCGGCCCGCAGACTTTTTCCCAGGGGCACGGCGCAACGCAGGCCCGGCACAAGGACGCTTTGCGGCAGTCCGTCCGGGCCCGCGTAATGCAGCGTGGAATAAGGGGGGCTGAGCAGGGCCAGCGAATAGAAGCCGGTCACATTACAGGGCGGCGATCGCCTCTATTTCCACCAGGCAGCCAAGGGGCAGCGCTCTGACGGCCACGCAGGCGCGCGCGGGGAAGGGAGCGGAAAAAGCGGCGGAATACACTTCGTTCACGGCCGCGAAGTGCGCCATGTCGGTGAGGAATACCGTGACCTTGAGCACGTTTTCCATGTCCGCGCCGGCCGCCTGGAGGATGGCCTTGACGTTTTTCAGGCACTGGGCGGCCTCTGCCGCCGGACCGCCGGGCACGACCTTGCCGGTGGACGGATCCACGGAGGTCTGGCCGGAGATGAAAAGCAGGTTGCCGCTGCGCACGGCCTGGGAATAGGGGCCGATGGCGGCCGGGGCGTCGGGACTCGAAACGATGGTCTTCATTCTGCAATTCTCCACTGTATACTGTGATTGATGGTCAAAAAAACTCCCTGTGGGAGGTTTTTGCGGGGAGTATAAAAAAATGTTCCGCGCGTCGCCCGCGCGGGCGGGGGAAGAACGGTTTGCATCGTCGTATGCGGGGGGAGTACGCCGACTTACACTTCCCAGTCTATGCAGCGCCGGGAGGTGACGACTTTCCGTATGAAATCCACAACCTCCAGATGCTCCGGTTCGGTACGGTACGTGCGCAGGCCGGCGACGTCCTCATGGGTTGTAAGCAACAATATCTGCACCGGCTCCGTCGAGGTGGGCAGGAAATGGAGGGATACTTCCATGTCTTTCAGGCCGGCGAGGCCGCGCAGGCTTTCCAGCCTTTCCACCATGAGGCGCGCGTTGGTCTCGGCGTTGTTGCCTTCCGCCTCGTCCTTCATCGTCCACCATACGCAGTGCCTGATCATGACGCGCTCCTGTGCGGTAAGGGTTGGGGCGTGGCAAACGATAGCGCGGGCCCCGCAAAAGAACAAGCGCAAACCGGGGCGGCGACGGCCGGGTTTGCCCGATACGGATTTTGCGTCAACCCAGGTCGATATGCCGGCCTGCTTCTTGCTTCGTAACCGGGGAGCGGCGGGATTTTCCCGGCCGCGCACGGGAGCGGCATGCGCATACTGATCTTCGGCGGCCCCTTTCTCAACGCGGGGTTCCGCAAGCTGGGTCATACGGTCTTCAACGCGGGCGACAAGCCGGAATGCGACCTGCATTGCCGGCATCCTCTTTCCGCGCTCAAAATATATCGTTCCCTTCTGGAGCAGGGCGTGGCGCCGGACATGGCCCTGTACTGCGATTCCGGCAACCTGCCCCAATTTTTCGACGTGGAAAAGCTGCCCTGCCCGATCGCCTTTTATTCCATCGACAGTTGGTGCAATCCCTGGCACATGCCCTTTGGGCAGGCTTTTGATCAGGTCTTCGTCGCCCAGAAAGGTCACGTGCCGCTGTTCGGCAAAACCGGCGGCGAGCCGGCCTGGCTGCCGCTTTTCTTCCAGGCGGATAAAGTCCGCCCGCCGGCGCGGGAAAAAGACGTTCCCGTCGTCTTCGTCGGTACGCTGCACGGCCTCAACAATCCGGATCGCAGACCTTTTCTCGAAGCCTTTCGCGCGCAACATCCCCTTATCATCACACAGGGCGATTATGCCCCCCTGTTCGCGCGCAGTCGCATCGCCCTCAACCAGACGGCGGCCTCGGAAATAAACTTCCGCTGCTTCGAAGCCCCGGCCTGCGGCACGGCCCTGCTTACCGAAGAATGCCCCGGCGGTCTGCTCGATCTCTTCACCCCCGGCGAAGACATTCTGCCGCCCTATCCGCGCGGCGACGCGCAGGCGGCCGCCCGCGCCGCAGACGCCGCCCTGAACGATCCCCCGGCCCTGGAGCGCATCGCCCGGCAGGGGCGCGAACTTGTCATGCGGCGCCACAGCGATATGCACAGGGCCGGAACCATTGTCGAAACCATGCTCCCGCTCATGCAGGGCGAAGCCCACAGGCAACGCCTCGCGCCCGGCAACACCGCCCGAAAACGCCTGTTCTCCCAGGCCTATTTCTTTTTGGCGCTTGAACTCGATAAGCCCGAGCTTGCCGGCCACAAAGATCTGTATTTGCGGCTGGCGCGGAGTTTGGCGGAATAACATTCACTTCCCGTCGAACAGCCTGCCGCGCACAAGGGCCTGTTTGCCGAAGCGGGAACGGATGGCGTCGAGGGCGCCGTCGAGCTGTTCGCGGCGTTGCTCCCGTTGTTCCGGGCCGGCGGGCAGGGGGAGGAAGGCCTGCTCGGGCGTGCGCTCAAAGCGGGATACGCCCACGCCGATGAGACGCACGGGGGCTTCGAGCGCCAGGGCGTCGAGCAGTTCGCAGGCCGTGCCGAAAATACTTTCGGTGCTGCATATGCGCCGAGGCAGGGTGCGGCTGCGTGTGATCTGCCGAAAATCCGCGTACTTGACCTTCAGGGTCACGGTGCGGGCGGAGATGTTTTGCGCCCGGATGCGCGCGCCCACGCGCTCGGCCTGGGCGAGCAGCCGGCGGCGGAGAACGTCCCGGTCGCGGGTGTCGGTGTCGAAGGTGTGCTCGGCGCTTTCGGATTTGGCTTCGCGTTCCGGGTGGACGAGGCGTTCGTCCCTGCCCCGGGCGCGCTCCCAGATCAGGCGTCCCCAGGCGCCCATGCGGCGTTCCCAGAAATTTTCGGGGTAGCGCAGCACGTCGCCCACGCTGTGCACGCCCAGAGCGGCCAGTTTGGCCAGGGCGCTTTTTCCCACGCCGGGCAGGCGTTCCACGGGCAGGGCGCGCAAAAAGGCGGGCGCGTCTTCGGGCCGGAGGATGAAAATACCGTCGGGCTTATTGACTTCGGAGGCAATCTTGGCCAGGAACTTCACCGGCGCGACACCCACGGAGCAGGTGAGATCCGTGCCTTCCCGCACGGCCTGTTTGACGGCGGCGGCCAGCGCTTCGGGCGGGCCGAAAAGGCGCTCGAGGCCGGAGGCGTCGAGATAGGCTTCGTCTATGGAGGCCGGTTCGACCAGGGGAGAAAAGCGGCCCAATATCTCGAGAATCGTGCGGGATATTTCGGCATAGCGGCCGTGCCTGCCGGGAACGAGCACGGCCCGCGGGCAGAGCAGACGGGCGGTTTTAAGCGGCATGGCCGAGCGCACGCCGAAGCGCCGCGCCTCGTAGGAGGCGGCGCAGACCACGCCGCGCGCGCCGCCGCCCACGATGACGGGTTTACCGCGCAGTTCGGGATTGTCGAGCTGCTCCACGGAGGCGAAAAAGGCGTCCATGTCGATGTGCATGATCCGGCGTTGCATGACAAAAGTGTATACGCGGCCGGGGCAACGGTCAAAGAGGCGCATGAGGCGGAAAAGCCTTTCCTTTTACGGCTTTATCTGCTAGATGCCGAAAAACTACGTAACAATCGGGAAAGGCCGCGGGATTTTCCGGCGGCGGAGACCAGGAGGCAGTATGAGCGTTCGCGGGCGTATTCTATTGACATTCATCATTCTATCGCTGGTGGTGTGCGCCCTGGCCGGCTATCTTTCCTTCAGCCTGTTCCGCAGCACGGAAAAGAACAGCGATATCTCCCTTGAAGCGCTGGAAAACGCCGTCAGGCTCCGCGCCGGAGCACTGCATGAATTTCTCGCCCGCTCGGAAGAAGTCGCCATGGGCGTATCCGCGTACGGGACAGATTTTTATTTGAGCCATCGCGAAGATGAAACGCGCGAACAGGCCGAGGAACGCCTTCAGGCGAGCTTGATCCGTTTTCTGGGCATACTCGGCAAAGACAGCGGCATCTACGGGCTGTGCACCGCCTATGAGCCGGGGATTTTCATGGTCGACGGAAAACCCTTTGATCCCTATGCGTACTGGGAAAAGGGCAAGGTTGTGAGCATGCCTTCCGATGAAGAGTCCTTCCACGAGCGCGAATGGTATCGCGCCGCCCTGCCCAAGGGCTGGGACGTCAACAAAAAGCGCGACAAACGCGCGTTTTGGACGGCTCCCTACGTGTCCACCGACACGGGGGATCTCATGATTTCCGTCAGCACGCCCATCAGCGATGCCGAGGGGAAGATCATCGGCGTGGCCCTGGCCGACGTGGGACTCAACGCCATGGACGATATGGTGACAAAAATCCTGCCCATGCCCGAGGCAGCGGGCTTTGCTCTGCACGCGGCTTCCGGTTTGGTGGTGAGCTTCCCCCTTTCGCCCGAACTGCGCATGAAGCCCGCAACGGAGCTTCCCTTCGGAGCGCAGGCGCTTGCCCAGGCGCGCGCAGCCCTGGAAGGCGGGCGGGAAAAACTGAACGTTTCCTGGAAGGACGCCCAATGGGAATGCGTGGCTGTGAACATAGGCGGCGGCATGACCGTGGGCATTCTGCTGCCGCAGGAAAAGATTTTTGCCGAAAGCAAGGCGGAAAAAAAACGCGCCGCCTGGATTTGCGGGCTGGCCGCGCTGCTGCTGGCCGCCATTATCGCGGGCGCCGTCATTTTCATCATGCGCAAGGTCGTGCGCCCCGTGCGGACGCTGGCGGACTATGCCCACGCCATCGCCAAAGGAGATTATGCCGCCAAGGCTTCGGGCGAGTTTGTGGGCGAACTCGCCGTGCTGCGCGACGCCCTGCTCAGCATGGTCGAGGAGTTGGAGCGGCGCATGGCGCTTTCCCAGGCCCGTTCGGAAGAAGCGGCCCGACAGGCCGAAGAGGCCCGGCGCCTTCAGCAGGCTGCCGCCCGACAGGCCGAACTGGAAGGCCGGCGCATAGGAACGCTGAAGGAGGCCGCCCAGGCTCTGGCCGGCGTGAGCGCCAAGGTGAGCGAGATCACGCAGAGCGTGCAGACGCAGAGCGACCGCATCGTCCGGGGCGCGGAGGAACAGTTGAAGCGTCTGGAAGCCACTTTGGGCGAAGTGCGGGAAATGGAGCAAAGCATCGCCCAGGTGGCCGAAAACGCCCGCGTTTCCGCCGAAAGCGCCGGACAGTCCAGCTCTCTGACGCAGGAAGGCAAGACCAGCCTGGTGCGCACGGTCGCGGCCATGGGAGATCTGGAGCGCAAAATGCAGGGGTTGAGCCGCGAAATGAACAGTCTGGGCGAGCAGGCTCAGGCCATCGGCCACATCATGAACGTGATTTCCGACATCGCCGACCAGACGAACCTGTTGGCCCTCAACGCCGCCATCGAGGCGGCCAGGGCGGGCGAGGCCGGCCGGGGCTTTGCCGTGGTGGCCGACGAGGTGCGCAAGCTGGCGGAAAAGACCATGCAGGCCACGGGCGAGGTGGAAAGCTCCATCCGCACCATTCAGGGCACGGCGCGCAACGGTATGGACATCATGCGCGAAGCCTTGAGCGAAGTGGGCGAAGTAAGCCGGCTTTCGCAGGAAGCGGACGCGGTGTTGCTTTCCGCCACACAGAGCGCGGACGGCGCGGCGGAACAGGTACAGCAGATAGCCGGAGCCACAAGCCGGCAGAACCGTGCCGCCCAAAGCCTGGCCGAAACGGTAAGCGAATGCGGGGCCATTGCCGGAGACACCTCGGCCCAAGCCGGCCGCACGGGCGAAACGCTCCAGGAACTGGCGGCGCAGACGCTCAAGCTGACGGAGATCACCTCGCGCCTGCAGCAGGATTGACATCCGACGCCGCAATCAGGCTTTGATGAAAGAAAAAAGCCCTCACGGAATTTCCGTGGGGGCTCGATTTTCCTGGTGGGCCATCGGTGACTTGAACACCGAACCAACTGATTAAGAGTCTGATTTAAGGCTCTTTTTATACAAGCACTTATGGTTTGAATGCCTAGAAATTTCCTGTGATATCACTATCTTGTAGTATCAACCTGCATCAACTTGAACCGGCTTGTATCAGGTTGTTTTCAGATTCAGTGGAGCAAAATTGGAGCAAATTTTTTGGGGTAACCGACTGATTTTCCGTGTTGGAGAAGTGCTAAAAAGTGCCGAAAATCGTTTTTTTAGCTATTTGCTCCAATGAGGCGGCGGATACATCTGAAAAGCGGCGTCATTGTTAGGATGAGAGGTCTTGCCTTTGCTCCACTCGCCTGTATGATGAACTACCACGGTTCACGCATCATGCCAAGCGTGTAATGTATTCCTGCATGTTAGTGTCTAGTTGCAAAAATTTATATAAAAATATATACTCCACGAATCCAAGGAGTATGTATGGCTCGACCGGCACGAAAGATTGATTGCACGCCAGAACAGAGGGGCGAACTTGAGGCGATTCTAAAAAGTCGAAAGCAAAAAGCAGGGATACACCTTCGGGCGCGCATGGTGCTTCAGTGTATGGACGGCTGGAAAATCAGCGAGATAGCAAAAGCAGGCAGAGTGACT
>JAVBNZ010000063.1:0-4955 GCA_031551145.1 Desulfovibrionaceae bacterium
AAACTTCATTTCGAAATATTCCGGTACAACCCGCTCGATCCGGCGTCCCAACCCCGGATGCAGTCTTTTTATCTCGAAGAGCAGCTGAGTATGACGCTTTTCGTGGCGCTTATGCAGTTGCGCGAAACCCAGGACCCGAGCCTGCAGTTCGACTTCTGCTGCCGGGCCGCCATCTGCGGTTCCTGCGGCATGGTGATCAACGGCCGGCCGGGCCTGGCGTGCAGCACGCAGACCTCTTCGCTGCCCGATCGCATCACTCTGCATCCGCTGTCGATCTTCAAGCTGATCGGCGATCTCTCGGTGGATACGGGGGTCTGGTTCCGCGACGTGGGCAGGCGCATCGAAAGCTGGATACACACCACCAGGGCCTTTGACGAAAAAATGCAGGAAGAGCGCATGGAAGACGGTCTGGCCAGGGAAATTTTCGAGCTTGATCGCTGTATCGAGTGCGGCTGCTGTGTGGCCGCCTGCGGCACGGCGCGCATGCGCGAGGATTTTCTGGGCGCGACCTCCATCAACCGCATGGCGCGCTTTCACATCGACCCGCGCGACAACCGCACGCCGGCGGACTTTTACGATCTGATCGGCAACGATCAGGGCGTGTTCGGCTGCATGGGGCTGCTGGGCTGCAACGATGTCTGCCCCAAGCAGCTGCCGTTGCAGGATCAGCTCGGCATCATGCGCCGCATGCTGGCCCTGGAGTCGGTGAAGGGCATTGTTCCGCGCTCCCTGCGCAACCTTCTGGACAAAAAGTGTTGCTGCCATGAAAAGCGTTGACGCGGCAAAAGTGCATCGCGCGGTTACGGACATGATCCTGGCCGCGCACCGCCGGCTGCCGCCGGACGTGCAGGCCGCGCTGGAACGCGCCTATGCGGCGGAGGAAAACGAAACGGCGCGCGAAGTGATGCGCCAGCTTCTGGAAAACGCGGCCCTGGCCGACAAGAGCGGCCTGCCTCTGTGCCAGGATTGCGGCAGCGCCGTGTTCTTTGTGGAGCACGGAGAAGACGTGCGCCTGACGGGCGGCTCGCTGCACGATACGCTGACCGCCGCCATGATCGAAGGCTATGACAGGGGCTTTCTGCGCAAGTCCATGTGCCATCCCTTCACCCGCAAGAACACGGGTGACAACAGCCCGGCGATCATCCACACCGAACTGGTGCCGGGCGATGCCCTGCGCATCCGTTACCTCGCCAAGGGCGGCGGCTCGGAGAACATGAGCCGCTGCCACATGCTCACGCCTTCCCAGGGTTGGGCCGGAGTGAAAGACTTTGTGGTGCGCCGCATGGCCGAGGCCGGTCCCAATCCCTGCCCGCCGACCGTGGTGGGCGTAGGCATAGGCGGTTCGTTCGATCAGGCCCCGATACTGGCCAAGGCCGCGCTTTTCCGCCGCCTGGACGACCGGCATCCCGACTCATGGCTGGCGGAAAGGGAAGACGAACTGCTGGAGGCGATCAACGGCCTGGGTCTGGGCCCGATGGGCCTGGGCGGCAAAACGGCCTGTCTTGGCGTGAAGATAGGCATGATGCCCTGCCATATCGCCGGCCTGCCGGTGGCGGTCAACGTGCAGTGCCATTCCGCGCGGCATGGGGAGGTGGTGTTCTGATGGCCGAATACACACTGACCACCCCATTGAAAAAAGAAGAGTTGGCAAAGCTGCGCAGCGGCGACAAGGTGCTGCTTTCCGGCGTGATCTATTCGGCGCGGGACGCGGCGCACAAGCGCATTGTCGAGGCGCTGGACAGAGGCGAAAAGCCGCCCTTCGACCTGGAGGGCGCGGCGATTTATTACATGGGGCCGTCTCCCGCGCCGGAGGGGCGCCCCATAGGCTCGGCCGGGCCGACCACCTCCTACCGCATGGACGCCTACGCCCCGCGCCTCTATGCTCTGGGCCTGGGCGCGACCATAGGCAAGGGCCGGCGCAACGCGGAGGTGCGCGAGGCCATGAAAAAATACACGGCCGTGTACTTCGGCGCCACAGGAGGGGCCGGAGCGCTCATGTCCCTGTGCATCACGGCCTGCGAGGTCATCGCCTACGAGGATCTGGGGGCCGAGGCCGTGCGCAGGCTGACCGTGCGCGACCTGCCCCTGCTGGTCATCAACGATACTCATGGCGGCGAACTCTATGTGACGCCGAACTATCCATGATATCCATATCGAGGGACCACGCCGGTTTCACGTGACCCGGCAACGACGCAGGGCGGGGGAACAATCCCGCCCTGCCGCGTTTTGAAGAACAATTGTTCGAGCGTTCAAACTGCCGGATTCCGGCCGGCATACCGCGCATCGAGAGGAGGAGTGCATGAACAGGACAACGGTTATCATACTTCTGGTTCTGAGCTGCTTCATCATCGGCGGCGTAACCGCCCCATACAACGCACATGCCGCGCAGGCTACGGAGCAGGCCGAAAAGGCTCCCGCGCCCGCTGCCAAGCAGCAAGCGGCCCCGGCACCGGCCGAAGCCGCCAAGGCCGCCCCCGCCAAACAGGCCGCGCCGGCCCTGCCCAAGGATCCCACCAAGGCCTACATTACCCTGGCCATTCTCGCCGTCGCGGCCATCCTCTTTTTCACGGAGGCTTTTCCCCTGGCGGTCACGGCCATGCTGGTGCCCTGCGCGCTCAGCATCTTCAAGATCATCTCGGCCAAGGAAGCCTTCGCCAACTTCGGGGAATCGAACGTGGTCATCTTCATGGCCATGTTCATTCTGGGCGAGGGCACCTTTGTGACCGGCTTCGCCAACAAGGTGGGGGAAATCACCCTGAAACTCTCCAAGGGGAGCGAGACGCGGCTGCTGCTGCTCTCCATGCTCTCCGTGGGCGCGCTTTCCGCCTTTTTGAGCAACACGGGCACCACGGCCGTGGCCATGCCCATGGTCATCGCCATGTGCACGGCGGCCAGGGTGAGTCCGGGCAAGATCCTCATGCCCATCGCTTTCGCGGCTTCGATGGGCGGCTGCATCACGCTGGTGGGCACGCCCCCCAACCTGCTCATCAACGCGGCGCTGGCGAAAATGGGCGGCGTGAACGCGCAGCCCTTCGGCTTTTTTGAATTCGGCCTTTTCGGCGTGCCCCTGCTGTTGGTGGGCCTGACGTATTACCTGCTCATAGGCAGGCGCTTTCTGCCCGATACCGGCAGCGACATACAGGGCGGCCCGCGCCAGGTTTCCACCCTGCGCCTGTCCAAGATGCCCGTGGCCATCGTCATTTTCGTGGGCGTGGTCATCGCCATGGCGGGCAACTTCATTCCCCTGACCACGGCGGCCATGCTCGGCGCCATGCTCATGGTCATCACCCGCTGCCTGAGCATGAAGGAAGCTTTCAACTGCATCGACTGGACGACGATCTTCCTTTTCGCGGGGATGATCGCCATGTCCACAGCCATGGAAAAATCCGGCGCGGCCACCATGCTGGCGACCAGCGTGGTGGAGATGGTTTCCGAGCCCTACGCCATCATGGCGGCCACCTGCGCGCTTACGGCCATCATCACCAACTTCATGTCCAACACGGCCACGGCCGCGCTGATGGCGCCGCTGGCCATTCCCATTGCCGTGCAGGGCGGCATTTCGCCCCTGCCCATCGCCATGGGCATCGCCATGTCGGCCTCGGCCTGCTTTCTCACGCCCATCGCCACGCCGCCCAACACGCTGGTTATGGGCGCGGGCGGCTACAAGTTCATGGACTATGTGCGTTCCGGCTGGGGATTGCAGATTTTGAGCTTCATCCTCTGTGTATGGCTGATACCGCTGATCTGGCCATTCAAGATATAGAGCATTTACACTTTGAAAAAGTATAAATGCTCTGCGGGGATTTTCTGAGAAAATCCCCGCCGCGAAATGGTTGCAAGGCGGGCTTCGGCCCGCCGGCGATCAACCATTTCAAGCGTAAAAAGTGCAGCGCGCGAAAAAAGACGCATCCGCGCCCTATAGCTCCTTCTTTTTCTGCCGATAGGACAAGACGAGTGGGAAGGGGATGGGGCGCAGGATGCGCCCGCGGTGACTGTCCTCCAGTCGGCAGGAAGCCATGACACATTCAAAGGGGAATGGTCATGTCACCAACAGTACAGAAGACAAGACAACGCGCCGGAATTGTTACAGATTTGAGAAACGGTTCCTCCCCGGCAACGCCGCTGGAGGAAGCCGTACGCAGCCACAAGGCCGCGGATGCGGCTCTTGAGGCACTGGGAAAAACGCTTGCCGCGCAGCACGGCTTCCATCCGGAGCTGGAACTGATGCGGGAAAAACTGAGCCGCGCGGCCTCAAGCGTGCGCGTGCAGCTCGAAAACCGCCAGGCCGTGGCCGCGCGCCTGGCGGATGTGGATGTGGTGCTGGACATGTCGGAATTCGTGAGGCAGAGGATTTTGTCCCAGGCCTCGCTTTCCCGGCTGAGCCTGCCGAATGATCTGGCCATGCATCTTGTGCGCTGACGCCGCGTTTTCGCGCGCGTAAGCCCGGCCCTCGGGTCGAACAGGACGCATATTCCGCAACATACGTTGCTCACCGGTTTCCGTGACATGACCGGGGGAAGTCGTTTCCCCACTCAAAGCGCCGTGCGCCCCCTTCCGTATCCGGGAGGGGGCGCTGACGTTGAAAAGGCGCCAGCCCCCGCCTGGGCGAAAAATACGATACGCCTCTTCATTCGGGGTGCAGGGGCGAAGCCCCGCCGCGCTCTAAAATTCCCACTTGGCCTGAAAACTCCCGGTCACGCCCTGGCGCACGCCGGCATAGCCCTGCACGGCCAGGTCGAAGGAGAGGCCGCTCGCCGCGCCGGCGCTTTTGGCAAAGGGTTTGACGGAAAGGCCCAGTTCGCCGATGCCCATGCCGCCGGTGACGTCCGGCGTGGAGATATTATAGCCGTAGGTCGCGGCCCGCGCCGTCGCCGCCCTGTCCGCCGGTGAGGCTGACATCGCCCTGGGAGGAGAACGCGCCGCCGACGTGCAAAGCCGCGCTCCCGCCCGCGCCG